>JANOLA010000436.1:0-6996 GCA_031419535.1 Burkholderiales bacterium
ACGTCACGGTTGCTATCTACCTGGTGGGGGCCGACGCGCGCGCGTGTGTGGGCACTTTCGGCCACGGCTACACCTACAGTGGCCACCCGCTGGCGTGTGCGGTGGCGCTGGAAACGCTGCGGATTTACGAGGCCGACAACGTGATAGCCCACGTGCGCGAAGTCGCACCGCGCCTGCAACGCGGCCTGCGGCGCTTTGCCGGGCATGAGCTGGTGGGCGAGGTGCGCGGCCTGGGCCTGATCGGTGCGCTGGAATTGTCTGAAGACAAGGTGGCGCGCAAACCGTTCGCGCCCGAACGCGGCGTCGGCGCGTACTTCGTGCGCCGTGCCCAGGCGCATGGCTTGATCACGCGCGTGCTCGGCGGCGACATCATCGCGTTCTCGCCTCCGCTCATCATTACCGAGGCCGAGATCGACAAGATGCTCGACTGCACCGAGCGCGCGCTGGACGACACCCTGGCCTGGCTGCGCAAGGGTGCTTGAACGCGCCATTCAATGGCCCTGATCGAGTTCGCGGGCCTGCGCAAGGTTTACCCTGGCAGCACGGTCCCAGCGATCGACGACCTGAACCTGCACATCGAGGCGGGCGAGTTCATCACGCTGCTCGGGCCGTCGGGCTCGGGCAAGACGACGACGCTGATGCTGCTCGCCGGCTTTGAGACGCCCAGCAGCGGCACGATTCGCCTGGACGGGCAGCCGATCGACGCCTTGCCGCCGCACCGGCGCGGCATGGGCGTGGTGTTCCAGAGCTACTCGCTGTTCCCGCACATGACGGTCGAGCAGAACGTGGCGTTTCCGATGTCGGTGCGCAAGGTGAGCAGCTCGGACGCGCGCGCCAAGGTGGCGGCGGCGCTGGACAAGGTTCACTTGCGCCACCTCGGCAGCCGCAAGCCGCAGCAGTTGTCGGGCGGCCAGCAGCAGCGTGTGGCACTGGCGCGCGCTCTCGTGTTCGAGCCGCGCGTCGTGCTGCTCGATGAGCCGCTGTCGGCGCTGGACAAGAAGCTGCGCGAGGAGCTGCAACTCGAAATTCGACGCCTCCACCGCGAGCTCGGTGTGACGATGGTCTTCGTCACGCACGACCAGGCCGAGGCGATGACGCTGTCGGACCGCGTTGCGGTGTTCAACCAGGGGCGCATCGAGCAGCTCGCGACGCCTCAGCAGTTGTACGACGCGCCGGCGAACCCTTTCGTCGCCGGATTCATCGGTGACAACAACATGCTCGTCGGCCAAGCCGACGGCAGCGGTACGCTGCGCCTGGCCGATGGGCAGCGCCTGAGTGCGCGCGCCGCCCAGCTGCCGGCACGCGGCGCCGCCGCGTTTTCAGCGCCGGAGGGCGGCGGCGCGCCGCTATCGACAGCCGGGCACGGCGACGCCGCCACGTTATGCTTGCGGCCGGAGCACTTGCGCGTGATCGCGAACGGTGCGCAGGCCGAGGGCGATTGCAACCGCGTGCAGGCGACGCTGCTGGACGCGATTCACCAGGGCGACCACTGGCGGATCGTGGCCCGACTGCAAGGTTCGCACGCCACCTGGTTTGCCAAGTTGGCCCCGGGCGCGTTGCCGCCGGGTCTGGTTCCTGGCCAGGCGCTCGAGCTGGCGTTTCGCGGCGAAGATGCGTGGCTGTTCAGTGCATGAGAGTTCCTGAGAGTTCCAATTTCCAATCAAGGAGACGATGATGAAGACAAATCTGTTGACGAGCCTTGCCGCAGTGGCGGCCCTGTCCTGCGCAGCGCTCGCCGCGAACGCGCGCGACCTGAGCGTCGTGTCGTGGGGCGGGGCCTACCAGGACGGGCAGAAGGAGGTCTACTTCAAACCCTTCAATGCAGCGGGCACGAAGCTCACCGACGAGGCCTGGGACGGCGGCCTGGGCGTGTTGCGCACCAAGATCAAGGGCGGCGGCAACACCTGGGACGTGGTGCAAGTCGAGGCCGACGAGCTCGAAGTCGGCTGCGACGAAGGCCTGTACGAAAAGCTCGACGCCGCGAAGATCGGCGGCGCATCGCGCTACCTGCCGGGCACCGTGCACGCTTGCGGCGTCGGCGCGATCATCTACAACCTGGTGCTCGCCTACGACGCCGACAAGACCAAGACCGCGCCCGCCGGCTGGAACGACTTCTTCGACACCAGGAAATTTCCGGGCAAGCGCAGCATCCGCAACGGCGCGAAGTGGAACCTCGAAGTCGCGCTGATCGCCGACGGTGTTCCCGCCAGGGACGTGTACAAGGTGCTGCGCACCAACGATGGCATCGAGCGCGCATTCAAGAAGCTCGACACCATCAAGCCCGACCTCGTGTTCTGGAAGAGCGGCGCGCAGCCGCCGCAGATGCTCGCCGCCGGCGACGTGGTCTTCACCACCGCGTACAACGGCCGCATCACCGCGGCGAACGAGAAGGACAAAAAGAACTTCAAGATGGTCTGGAAAGACACGCCGTACACGATGGACAGCTGGGTCATCATGAAGGGCACGCCGAACAAGGCGGATGCGGAGAAGCTGGTCGAGTTCATGGGCCGGCCCGAAAACCAGGCGAAGCTGCCCAAGTACATCCGCTACGGCGTCACGTCGGCTGGCGCCGCGCCGCTGATCGACAAGTTGCTGATGGGCGAACTGCCGACCAACCCCGACATCCTGAAACAAGCCTTCCCCGAAGACGCGAAGTTCTGGATCGACAACGGCGACAAACTCGCCGAGCGCTGGACCAAGTGGTCCGGCACGAAGTAGAGCTTCGATGAGGTGGCGTCGCGCCGCGGCTTGATGCGTCGGCGCGCCCACCGCTGAAACGCAGCGCCATGCGCTCCCGCTTCGCGCTGCTCGCGCCGCTGACGGGCTTCCTGCTCGTCTTCTTCGTCGCGCCGCTGCTGTGGCTGCTGTCGCTGTCGGTGCGCGAGGCCGAAGTGCCGCGCGCGCTGCCGCGCACGCTTGCCGCGCTGTCGGGCTGGCACCCGAGTGAGCCGCTGCCCGAGCCGCTGTTCGCGGCGCTTGCGCAAGACATCGTCGACGCGCGCGCCGCGAGCACACTCGCCGACGCAGCGCGGCGCCTGAACTACGAAGTGAACGGCGTGCGCAGCACGCTGATGCGCGCCGCGCGCGAAGTCGCCGCGGCCCCGTTCGGCACGCGCATCGACGCGCCATTCATCAGCGCGATCGACCCGCTGCTGGCGAGCCCCGAGTTTTTTGCCGCCGTTCAGCGCGCGCGCGGCCCGGTGTCGCCTTACTACCTGCTCGCGTCGCTGGACCTGGTTCGCGACGTTCAAGGCGCCGTGCACCGTGCCGCGCAGTCGCAGCGCATCTACCTCGACGTGCTGCTGCGCACCTTGTTCATCAGCGCCAGCGTCACGCTGCTGTGCCTGCTGCTCGGTTTTCCGGTCGCTTGGCTGCTGACCCAGGTGCGCGAGAAGACGGCGGACTGGTTGATGATCCTTGTGCTGCTGCCGTTCTGGACCTCGCTGCTGGTTCGCACCGCCGCCTGGGTGGTGGTGCTGCAGCGCGAAGGCATGGTCAACAGCGCGCTGCTGAAGCTCGGGCTGATTGCCGAGCCGTTGACGCTGCTCTACAACCGCACCGGCGTGCTGGTGGCGATGACGCATGTGCTGTTGCCGTTCATGATTTTGCCGCTGTACAGCATGCTCAAGGGCATCCCGCCGCAGTACCTGCGCGCCGCGGCGAGCCTGGGCGCGCCGCCGTTCACCGCGTTCACGCGCGTCTACCTGCCGCTTGCCGCGCCCGGCGTCGCCGCGGGTTCGCTGATGGTGTTCATCCTCGCGCTGGGCTACTACATCACGCCGGCGCTGGTGGGCGGAGGCTCGGACCAGATGCTGTCGTACTTCGTCGCCACCTACACCACCGACACCGGCAACTGGGGCCTGGCCGCGGCGCTCGGCCTGTTGATGCTCGCGAGCACGCTGCTGCTCTACGCGCTGGCGCACCGGCTTTCGGGCGGACGGGTGATGGCGATGGGTTGACATGGCCTGGACGCTGCTCATCCGAACTTACTGCGCGGCAGTGCTGGCGTTTCTGCTCGTGCCGATCGCGGCGATGATTCCCTTGTCGTTTTCCAGCGGCTCGTTCCTGAGCTATCCGCTACCGGGCCTGTCGCTGCGCTGGTATGCCGAGGTGCTGGGCGGGGACAAGTGGCTTGCTGCACTGGGCAATTCGCTGTTTGTCGGTGGCCTTGCGACCGCCTTTGCGGTGCTGCTCGGCACGCTGGCGGCGCTCGGCCTGGCGCGCTGGCGCGGCCATGGTGCCGCAGCATTCAAGGTGCTGATGCTCGCGCCGATGATCGTTCCGGTGATCCTGGTCGCGGTGGGAAGCTACTTCTTTCTCGCGCCGCTGGCGCTGACCGGCGCTTATGCCGGGCTGATCGTCGCGCACACCGTGATCGCCGTGCCTTTCGTCGTCGTTCCCGTGCTCACCGCGCTCGAGCTGCAAGACCCGAACCTCGCGCGCGCGGCCGCGGCCTGCGGCGCCACGCCGCGACAGGCGTTCTTTCGGGTCACGTTGCCGGGCATCACACCGGCGGTCGCCACCGGCGCGCTGTTCGCGTTTGCCGCGTCGTTCGACGATGTGGTGATCGCCCTGTTCATTGCCGGGCCGGGGCAGCGCACGCTGCCGCGCGAAATGTTCTCGGGCCTGCGCGACAGCATCACCCCGGCGATCACCGCGGTGGCGACGATCATGATCCTGTTCTCCACCTTGCTGTTCTTGCTGATGCAGGCGCTGCAAAGGCGCGCACGCCGCGCCGCCGCCCACCCACCGAGCTGACCCGATGACATCCATTCCCAGCGCTTGGCGCGCCTGCGTCGACTTCTCCCTCGCCCACGAAGTGGCGTGGCCGCGCGACCCGCACGCCGAGCCAACGCGCTGGGGCATCCACCACGACGACGATGCCCCGTTCAACCGCTTGCGCGGGCCGGTGCATGCGCGCGGCGGTGTTTCCGGCGTGGTGCGGCAGCGCGGTGAGGAAGTCGTCGCCTGGGGCGAACCGGAACGCGCCGACCTGACGTTCAGCGTCGCCAAGACTTACCTCGCCTTGCTCGCTGGCGTCGCGAACGGCCAAGGCCTGTTGCCCGACCCGGATGAGCCGGTGGTGAGGCGCCTGCCGGGCATCGGCTTCGACTCGGCGCATAACCGATCGATCACGTGGACCCACCTGCTCGAGCAGACGAGCGAGTGGGAAGGTGAATGTTTCGGCCTGCCCGACACGGTGGACCGCTACCGCAAGGTGGCGCTGGACCCGCGCCCGCAGGGTGGGCGCAAGGGCGATGCGCGGCCGCTGCGAACGCCTGGCAGCTACTGGGAGTACAACGACGTTCGCATCAACCAGTTGGGGCTTGCGCTGCTGCACCTGTTCGGAAAGCCGCTGCCCGAGGTGTTCGCGCAGGCGATTCTGCAGCCGCTCGGCGCGAGCGACCACTGGCGCTGGACGGCGTACGACGATGCCTGGGTCGAGCTGGCCGGGCGCCGCGTGCAAAGTGTTCCGGGCGGCTCGCACTGGGGCGCGGGCGTGTCGATCTCGGCGCGTGACCAGGCGCGCATCGGCCAGCTTGTGCTCGACGGCGGGCGCCACGGCGATCGGCAACTGATCCCGCGCGAATGGGTTGCGCGCATGCACCGGCCCTGCACCGTTGCGCCGTTCTACGGTTGGTTGACCTGGCTCAATGCCGACGGGCGCAGCTTCCCGAAGGCATCAGCGCAAAGCAGCTTCATGTTCGGCGCCGGCGGCCACTACGTGTGGATGGAGCCGCGGCACGACGCGGTGGTGGTCGTGCGCTGGCTCGATGCGCAGCAACTGGATCGCTTCATCGAACTCGCGGCGATGGCCCTGAGGATCGATTAAGGCGGCGCGATGCAAGGTCATGTCGAAAGGGCACGGCCAAGTGGAGTATGATCCGCCCCGCTAGCCATCCATCAGACCGTCGTTTTGTAGTCCTCCCCAGTGCTTGCCGGCATGCCCGGCAAGACAGGTTGAATCTCTGTTCGGTGATCTCGTGCGTGTCTTTGCACTGCGTGGGCATGTGCTCGCGCTTCATCGTCATCTCAAGGAGTATTCAATGGCGACAGGTACAGTCAAGTGGTTCAACGAAGGCAAGGGTTTTGGTTTCATCGCTCCGGACGACGGCAGCAAGGACTTGTTTGCCCACTTCAGCGAAATCAAGGGCAGCGGCTTCAAGACGCTCGCCGAAAACCAGAAAGTTGAATTCGAAGTGACGCAGGGCCAGAAGGGTCTGCAGGCTTCCAACATTCGCCCGGTTTGATCGTTTGACGTTTGTTTGACTCGTGCGGGCGCGCCAACCGGCGCGCTTGCGCGGCGGCCACCCCGCTCGGGGCTCGGCCGAAAAATCCTCGACACCGGGTTTTGACCTCCTTTGAAGGAAGGTCAATTTCCTCTGTTTTGCCGCTGAGCTTGAACGCTAGCTCAACGCTGGCTCCATCGCACCCATGGACAGTTGCCCGCATTGCGCAAGAGAAGTCGAACCCCAGCAGCACTTCGTGCGCGGCACCTTGGCCGGCATTCCGAACTATTTGTTCGGTTGGGAATGGCCGAGCCAGCGCCGGGCGCGCAAGTTCACGGTGCGCTGCCCGCACTGCACCAAGACCTACGTGAGCCACACGCTGCGCCGCTTCGGTTTCATCACCTATGACAACTACGTCACCGTGGTGGCGGTGCTGTGCGCTGCGGCGGTGGCGGTGGTGCTCATCGGGACCGGAATGAAGCGCTGAACCGGGTGCGGCACCTCACCAGAATGCCGCGCGTCATCCACTTTCAGGAACCAACTCCCCACCCCCATGAAAACCCGCAAGGCGACCATCTATACCGGCAAGACGTTCAGCGTTCCGCAGTGCATTCAGCGCATCGACCATCGCGCCACGCACGGCTGGCAATTGCGCTACGGCGGCACCAAGATGTTTTCCGATGGGCAGGCCGGCGCGGCCGACTCGCTGAGGCGTGCCACGCAGGAGTTGCTGGAGCGAATCGCCAAACTGCCGGCGCCTTCGCTG
>JANOLA010000437.1:0-2595 GCA_031419535.1 Burkholderiales bacterium
GGCGAGGAGCGCAGCCTTGGAGTCGGCGCGCGTAGCGCGCATCCAAAACTGACTTAGCCCCGCATGTTTGAGCGTAGCGAACGAAGTTAGCGCAGCGAGTTCGGGGCGCGACTCCAAGGCGAGCACCGCAGCGGAGTCGGCGCGCAGCGCCGACCGCCACAGCATGAGCCCCCTGCGGGTAGCGCCTGCCGCGCCGCGCCGGACTCGACGGGCAGGAGCAAACAGGTGCGGACGGCAGCAAAGCTCCGAACGCGGACGCCGATTCTCATACGATCGAATGCAAAGGCTCCCCGCGCGTCAGTGGGGCGCCTGCTCCACCGCCGTCTCAAACAAGCTGATCGCCGCCCCCAAAAACGGCGGCGACACGTCGCCGAGCTGGATGCGCATCGCGATCCGGCCGCGCGACACCGTCATCACGAACGGCGGGTCGCCCACCAGCAGCGTGCCCACGGAGCGTTGCAGCAGTTTCGCCAGCGGCCCCTCGATCCAGATGCGGCACTGCGCCGGCGAACTGGCCACCGCGGCGTAGTGCGCTTCCAGATCGAACACACCGGCAAGGTCGGCCTTCGCGAACATCACCAGCCAACGCTCTTCTTCGGGCGACGAGTCGTCGATTTGCGTCTGCAGATTCTGCGTGAAGCGTTCGTACGCCTGCTTTTCGAGCTGCTTCAGCAACGGCAGCGACACCAGCATCATGTGCACGTCAGGCGGGATCACGGCGCGGATTTGCATGCGCAACTCCTGGCCCTGCATGAACGGGCGCTGCGGCGGCGCCCACTCCATCTGCCACGGTGTGCCGTCCAGATTGCCGTCGATCGCGAAGCCGCCTTCCATCGGCGCGTAGCGGTAGCCGTTCTTGGAGGCCCACGCCGTGATTTCGGCGATGTCGGCGCTCTGATCCGACCCCGTGAAGATGCGCTTGAACGATTCGAGCATGATCGGCCCCATCCCTGAGTGAAATGCGCCGCCCAAGGCAACGGACCAGGCGCTGAAGTAATTTCCACTAGAGTCGTGCTCCCAGGAGCGCGGAGCAACGTCAATGATCGAAGTGTATTCGTGGGCCACGCCCAATGGCCACAAGGTTCACATCATGCTCGAAGAGTGCGGCCTGCCGTACCGCGCGCATGCGGTGGACATCGGCGCCGGTGACCAGTTCAAGCCCGAGTTCCTGGCGATCAGCCCGAACAACAAGATTCCGGCGATCGTCGACCCGCAGGGCCCCGACGGAGCGCCAATCTCGATGTTCGAGTCCGGCGCGATTCTGCTGTACCTGGCCACCAAGACCGGCCGGTTCCTGCCCGAGTCGACCCGCGAGCGCTACGAGGTGCTGGAATGGCTGATGTTCCAGATGGGCGGTGTCGGGCCGATGCTCGGCCAGGCGCACCACTTCCGCATTTACGCGCCCGAGAAGATCGAATACGCGGTGAACCGCTACACCAACGAGGCGAAGCGTCTGTACGGCGTGATGAACAAGCGCCTCGCGAAGACCCGCTACATCGCCGGCGCGCAGTTCAGCATCGCCGACATCGCCATTTTCCCGTGGCTGCGCTCGTGGAAGAACCAGGGCATCGACTGGAACGACTACCCGCACCTGAAGGGCTGGTTCGACGAGATCGGCGCGCGGCCCGCGGTGCAGCGCGGCGTCGAGGTGCTCGCGAACCTGCGCAGGCCCCTGGTCGACGACAAGGCGCGCGAGGCGCTGTTCGGCAAGCAGCAGTACGAGCGCAGGTGATCGTCTCGAACCGGTTGGGCGATGTGGTGCGCGCGCGCGATGGCGCAACGCGCGCTGTGCATCATCCGCCAGAACATCACCGGGCAATGGGCTACAACCCGGTGTGCGTGTCGCTCGCTCCGTTGGGCGAGCTGCCGTCCTGGGCGGTGGGGATGGGAATGGCGGCGAGTTCGCCGCTCGTGGTGGGCAACTCGATGAGGTTGCAGCGCTGAGTCGGCTCCCCGTCCGTCTCTTCATCGCCCTCATCGCTGGCCGATCCGCGCGGCAGGCCCATGAGCAGCGCCGCCGCGCCGAGCACCAGCAGCACCAGGCTCGAGAGGTGAAGCGCAGGCCATGTGAACGGCGCGGTGCCGGACCAGACTTGCACGCGAACGTCGTCGATCTCCAGATTGCGCATGTGCACCAGGCCAAGCTTGGGAGCGATGACGCGCTCGCCGCGGAAGCTCACACGCTCGCTGCTGATCGTCAACACCACTCGTTCTTTGGCGCGCACGGCTGTTGCGCTCAGCAGCGGAACCTCGATCATCACCTCGCGGCTTGTCAGGAGGCTCGTGCCATCGGTTTCCTGAATCTCCCAGCCGGCCTGCCACTGCGCGGCCAC
The DNA here is from genome assembly GCA_031419535.1 of Burkholderiales bacterium. Lineage (GTDB taxonomy): Bacteria > Pseudomonadota > Gammaproteobacteria > Burkholderiales > Burkholderiaceae_C > JAEMQF01. The sequence continues at coordinate 2,334 of JANOLA010000437.1, forward strand.
CTCGCCGGCCGCCCGGGCCACGCCGTGAACGGTGAACGCCAAGGTATACGGGTTGCGTCCGAATCCAGCCGCCTGGCGCGGGCCGACCCACGTCAGCGCGTCGGCGAATTTCGAGTCCGCGCGGCGCGGCTCGTTCCCGGCCCGGGCCGCCTCCAGGTCCGCGTAGCGGTCGATCGCATCCAGCGGCAAACGGTACTCACCGACGAGCTGATGACCATGAACAGGCGGCTCGTTGCTCTTCACCGGCAGGGCCTGGGCGACG
>JANOLA010000438.1:0-3998 GCA_031419535.1 Burkholderiales bacterium
TAGTGTCTTCGGTCCAACACACCTGCGAGCAGGACTGCCCAGAGCATTTCTGGCATGTGGTGATCCAGCCAAGACGATGTCGTCATCTTGGGGATCTGCGCCAACGGAGGAACTAACTTGCTCCCCACGCGCTTGTGTTGATCAATCGTGCTGATATTCAGGGAGGAGAAGCGAGAGTCATCCCGTCGAGTCCCACCTTTCCCTGCCTTCCCACCCTTCGTCTTCGCCCGCTTGCTCATCCGTTCTCCCCGCACAGGGCCTCTTCCTGAAGAACCTGTCGGCGCCAGTCTAGCGATCCACACTTGCCAAACGCGCACTTCAGCTATGGCATCCGCACCTTGCGGGGTCTCCTGTGACTTCAAGTGCAGGCACGACCGCGAGGTGCGTGCGCGTCCTCTGGGTCAGGGCTCACTGGCGCAATGACTTCTCGACGCCATGCTTTGAATTCGCCTATTGCGGAAGTTGCCAGGTGACGGCATGTTGCCGCAGTCTGTACTGGTCCACCGGTGCGATCGGCTCGTCGTTTTGGCCGTACTACGCCCGCATGCACGGGCCATGGCCGATTCCCGAGGGCGGCGTGAACGTGCCGATGGGTTACGCCGCGTTCCCGCGCGAGATCTTGCGCCCGCCGCGATCGGTGGCCGAGGGTATGTACACCGACATCCGGCGCTGGACCGTGATGCCCAGGGGCGGGCACTTCGCGGCGATGGAGCAACCCGAGGTGCTGGCGCGCGAGATCGTGGAGTTCTTCCGGCCGTTGCGGCCGCGATAGGCGGCGACCGCCCTGGCAAGCCGGTGATGGGGCGGCCGGCGTAGCTGAGCCCGTGCGTCGGGCGCCGGAAGGCGGCCGATGGCTGGCGAAGGCCCGGCCGCCATACGAGCGGCTGCGCAAGAATTTGCGGAACGGAGCCGGCCACCCCATCGTCGGCTTTGCGACCACAACGGTTGTAGGTGCACCCAACCGAAAGAACGGCGGGGCTGTCCATTGCATTACCCAAGGTAAGGTGGTAACTTCACCCCCATGATTCAACTGCAAAGCAAGCTCACCTCTCAGGGCCAGGTATCGGTGCCTGCCGCCGTGCGGCGCCAGTTGGGCCTGGGGCCTGGCGCCACCTTGGAATGGGTGGAAGAGAACGGCCGCATCATCGTGCGTCGTGCGGTTCACCATGACAGCGCCGCCGTGCATGACGCACTGTTCCCCGAGGGCGCGCCGCGGCGTCAATCGCTCTCCCAACTGAAGCAAGGCGTTTCCCTGGCCGTGCGCAAGCGCCATGCGCGCGATTGACACAAACGTTTTGGTCCGGCTGCTGGCGCGCGACGATCGAAAGCAAACCGCGGCGGCTGAGGCGTTCGTGGCCGAAGGAGCCTGGGTTTCGCATCTGGTGCTGGCCGAGGCGCTGTGGGTGTTGTCGGCTGTCTACGACAGGACGCCTGCGCAGTTGATCGGTGCATTGGAAATGCTGTTGGCACATCGCCACTTGGCCCTGCAAGACGCCGAGACGGTGGCTGCTGCGCTCGCCCATTTCAAGCGGCGACCGGCGCTGGGTTTTTCGGACTGTCTTGTGCTGGAGATTGCCCGCAAGGCGGGGCATGGCCCGCTGGGTAGCTTTGACAAGGCACTGACGACCTTGCCGCAGACGTTGCGCCTAACGATTGGGGAAAGTAAGGCACCCTGATCAATCCGCCCGAGCCTTCGGCTTGCGATAACTCCACCAAGGCAACACCGACCTCAGCGACAGCACCTCGCCGCTGCGCTGCGCCGCATAGCCGGGAATCGCGTTCAACGAGTCGCGCCAGGTCTGGCTGCGCAACAGTTCGAGCAAGGTTCGAACGTGCGGGTGTTCGAGCGTCTGGCGCAGCGTGACCAGAAAGTACTGCTCCTGCGCGAGCGGCACGAAACCCAGGCCACGCGTTCGCGCCGCCGCCTCAATGCCGAAGGCGGCGTCGGCGCTGCCGCTGGCCACGGCCTCGGCCACCGCGCGGTGCGAGGGTTCGTCGCGCTCGAAGCCTTCGATCTTCTCGGGTGCGATGCGTTGTGCGGCGAGCAACTCTTCCAGAACGACGCGCGAGCCCGCACCGCGCCGCCGGCTCGCGAAGCGCACGCCCGGGCGCAGCAGGTCGGGCAACGCGTTCAACTGCAGCGGGTTGCCCGCCGCGACGATCAGGCCCTGGGTGCGCTGCGCGAAGCTCACCAGCTTGTGCTCGCCGGGTTTGAGCATCGAGCGATACACCTTCGCCGTGGGTGACGTGCGCGGCGATTCCGTCAGCGCGTGAAACCCCGCCATCTGGCAGCGCCCGTCGTTCAGCGCGGCGAGCGCGTCCACGCTGCCGGCAAACTGAATGTCCAGGTGCAGGCGCTGCTGCGCCTGCGCCAGGTTGCGCAGCAGCGGCAGCGCGTCGTCGTGGCTCGCGACCATCGAAATCACGCCTGCGCTCGCGTCGAACGCGATCGCGAAGGCTTGTTCGAGCTCGCTGCGCAGCGCTTCGATCTGCGGCGCCAGGCGCGCCTGCGCGCGGCGCTCGGCCCAGAGCAGCTTTTCGCCGAACGGCGTGAGCTGCGCCGCCTGGCCCTTGACCCAGTGGATCAGCGCCTGCCCGAGTTCCACCTCCCAGCGCTTCAGTTCGCCCCAGGCGTGGCGGTACGACAGCCCGAGCGCGCGCGCCGCGCCGCCGATCGAGCCCTTGTCGCGCACGGCGGCGAGCAGCGCGACGAGCGGGTGGTGCAGGTCCGCCGCGGGTGCGCTGGCGGGTTCGCTTGCGGGGTCACGAGCAGCATCGCTGAGCCGGTCGCGAGTGGCATCGCCGCCGGCCTCGCGGCTCTTGCCCAGGGTATACGTGAGGTGGACCTTATGCATGCGGCTTCATATCGATGGGTCGGCGCCTTCGCACCGAGAATCCCCGCAGTATGAAAGATGTTGAATGAACGCCTTTGGCGAGAGCCTGCGCACCGCCTTCGATCTGATCGCCCACGCCGACACCACCCTGCTGCGCACCGTGTTGCTGTCGCTTTCGGTGAGCGGCAGTGCCTGTCTGTTCGGCGCGGTGTTCGGCTTGGGCCTGGGCGCCTGGCTCGCGGTGGCGCGTTTTCCGGGGCACCGCGTGGCCGTGCTCGGCGTGAACACGCTGCTGGCGCTGCCGTCGGTGGTGGTGGGGCTGGTCGTGTACCTGCTGTTGTCGCGCAGCGGGCCGCTCGGCAGCTGGGGCATCCTGTTCACGCCCAGCGCGATGGTGATCGCGCAGACCATCCTCGTGCTGCCGGTGATCGCCGCGCTGACGCGTCAGTTGGTGGGCGACTCGCTGCGCGACGGTGGCGACCAGTTGCGCTCGATGGGCGCGGGGCCGTTCACCTGCGCGCTGCTGATGCTGCTGCACGATCGCTGGGCGGTGCTGATGGTGCTGATCGCCGCGTTCGGCCGCGCCATCGCCGAAGTCGGCGCGGTGATGGTGGTGGGTGGCAACATCGACGGCGTGACGCGCGTGATGACGACGGCGATCGCCTTGGAGACGAGCAAGGGCGACCTGCCTCTGGCGATGGCGCTGGGCATCGTGCTGTTGCTCGTCGTCGGCCTGTTGAACCTGGGCCTGAGCTTCGCGCAGCGCGGCCAGGGCTCGGCGTTGGCGGGGGTGCGATGAGTGCGCCGGCCGTGCTGGCCGCGGCTGCATCGGCTGATTCGGGGGCACGCGCCTCGAGTGCCGTGGGCGAGTTGGGCTCGGCGCGATCGGTGACGCCGCTCCTGAGCCTGCGCGACGTTTCGGTGCGCTTCGGCGCGGTGCAGGCGTTGCACAAGGTGAACCTCGACGTGCACCGTGGCGACTTCATCGCGCTCGTCGGTGCCAACGGTTCCGGCAAGACGACGCTGCTGCGCGCCTTGCACGGCATGCTGGCGCACCAAGGCTCGCGGGTCGTGGGTGATGCGATCGCCGAAGCGATCAGCGAGCGAGACGGATTGCAGGCCATGGTCTATCAACGGCCATTCATGCTGCGCCTCAGTGTCGCG
>JANOLA010000439.1:0-9270 GCA_031419535.1 Burkholderiales bacterium
CCCGAACGCGAACTTCCTGCGCGGCGGTCAGCAAGAAATCATCGACGCGGCCGTCAAGAAGGGCGACATCAAAATCGTCGGCGACGAGTACACCGACGGCTGGAAGCCCGAAGTGGCGCAGAAAAACATGGAGCAGATCATCACCAAGAACGCTGGCAAGATCGACGCGGTGATTGCGTCGAACGATGGCATGGCCGGCGGCGTGGTCGCGGCCTTGACGGCCAAGGGCATCAAGGGCATTCCGGTGTCGGGCCAGGACGGCGACCACGCGGCGCTGAACCGCGTGGCGCTCGGCTCGCAAACGGTGTCGGTGTGGAAGGACTCGCGCGACCTCGGGCGCGAAGCGGCCAGCGCCGCCTCCGCTCTGGGCGCGGGCAAGAAAGTGGCCGGCGCGGCGTCTTGGAGCGGCGGCGAGAAGAAAGTGGCGCTCGACGCGCAGTTCCTGAAGCCGATTCCCGTGACGCAAGCGAATCTGGATGTGGTCGTGAAAGCCGGCTGGATCAAGAAAGACGCGCTGTGCAAGGGCGTGAGCGGCGACAAGGCGCCGGCCGCCTGCAAGTGATCGACCGGGCTGCGGGCAGGCTCCGGCGCTGAACGACAGAAACGCGGGCGCCCTGCCCGCGTTTTTGCGTCTGCAACCGATATCCGACCTGACGAAAGGAGCGCGCCGTGGGCGGTATCGTGCAATCGCTGCGCCAGGCTGAACTCGACTGGCGCATGATCCTGATGGGCGCGGTGCTGGTGCTGATCGCCCTCGCGTTCAACCTGCTCACCGGCGGCATTTTCCTGTCGCCGGAGAACCTGTACAACATCGCGCAGCAGACGGCGGTGGTGGGCATCGTCGCCACCGTCGTCGTGCTGATCATCGTGGCGCGCCACATCGATCTGTCGGTGGGTTCGGTGATGGGCTTCGTGGGCGTGCTGATCGCCACGCTCATGTACACCGGCGGCTGGTCGTGGCCGGCGGCGGCGCTGGCGGGGCTGGCGGTGGCGATTGCCGTGTCGGTGTATCAGGGCGCGCTGACGGCGGTACTGGGCGTGCCCTCCTTTGTCGTCACGCTGGGCGGACTGATGTCGTTTCGAGGCGCCGCGTTTCTGGTGGCCGACGGCAAGACCCAGCCCGTCACCGACGAGTTTTTCCAGCGCCTTGGCGGCGGCTACGACGGCGCCATCGGCGTGAGTGCAAGCTGGATACTGGCGGCGTTGATGGGCCTGGCCATCGTGTTCGGTGTGGTGAACAAGCGCCGCATGCAGCGCCGCTTCAGCGTGCCCAGCAATCCGCTGTGGGTCGACGCGCTGATCGCGGCCGTGCCCATCGTCATCGTGATCGGCTTCGCCGCAGCGATGAACGCGTACAAGATTCCGAACAAAGACGCGCCGCAAGGCATTCCAATTCCGGTGCTGATCTGGGCCGCGGTGGCGTTGGTCCTGTCGTTCATCGTGCGGCGCACGCGCTTTGGCCGTTATGTGTACGCGATGGGCGGCAACCCCGACGCCGCGGCGCTGGTGGGAATTCCGGTGAAGAAGGTGACGCTCGGGCTGTTCGTGTTGCTCGGGGTGCTGATCACGATTGCCGCGGTCGTTTCGATCGCGCGGCTGAACGCCGGCACCAACTCGCTGGGCACCGGCATGGAGTTGTACGTGATCGCCGCGGCCGTGATCGGCGGCACCGCGCTCGCCGGTGGCAGCGGCTCGATCGTCGGCTCGGTGCTCGGCGCCCTGATCATGCAGTCGCTGGACAGCGGCATGCTGCTGCTGGACGTGTCGATCGGCCACCGCATGGTCATCATCGGCCAAGTGCTGATCGTGGCGGTGGTGTTCGACGTGCTGTACCGCAAGTGGACAGGGGAGGCATGATGGGGCCCCTGGTCTGCCTGCGCAACATCTGCAAGGCGTTCGGCGGGGTTCGGGCGGTCGAAGACGCGAGCGTCAACCTGCACCCCGGCGAAGTGGTGGCCTTGCTCGGCCACAACGGCGCCGGCAAGTCCACATTGATGAGGATGCTCTCCGGCGCCTACCCGATCGACAGCGGCGACATCGTGGTGCGCGGCGCGAAGGCGCACATCCGGAATCCGGCCGATTCGCAGGCCTTGGGCATCGAGACGATCTACCAGACGCTGGCGCTGGCCGACAACCTCGACGCGGTGGCGAATCTGTTCCTCGGCCGCGAACTGTTGACGCCCTGGCGCACGCTCGACGACTTGCGCATGGACGCCGAGGCGCGCAAGGTGTTCGCGCGCCTGAACAAGAACTTCAGCAACTTCCGCGTGCCAGTGCGGCGCCTGTCGGGCGGCCAGCGCCAGACGGTTGCGATTTCACGCGCGCTGTATTTCAACGCCAGCATCCTGATCATGGACGAGCCGTGCGCGGCACTCGGCCCCGAAGAGACGCGCATGGTCGGCGAGTTGATCAAGCAGCTCAAGGCCGAAGGCGTGGGCATCTTCCTCATCAGCCACGACATGCCCGACGTCTTTGCCCTGAGCGATCGGCTCGCGGTGATGAAGAACGGCAAGATGGTGGGCACCTACAACACGCGTGACGTGACCGAAGACGAAGTGCTGGGCATGATCATCCTGGGCAAGCGCCCCGACGGCAAGACCGAGGCGCACCGCGGCGACGCCTGAGCGACATCCAGCGAGGCTCACGATTCAGCCATGACGATCAAAGCCATTCCCGAAGTCGAATATGCCGGCGTGACCTACAACAGCCTGCGCGGCAAAGGCGTGATCGTCACCGGCGGCGCCACCGGCATCGGCTCGGACATCGTGCGCGGCTTTGCCGGCCAGGGCTGCCAGGTCGGTTTTCTCGACCGCGAAGTCGCGGCGGGCCGCTCGCTCGCGGCGGGCCTGAGCGACGTGCATTTCGAGGCGTGCGACGTCGCCGACGTGCCGGCGCTGCAAGCGGCGATCGCTGCGCTGACGCGGCGCATCGGCGGCGTCGACGTGCTGGTGAACAACGTTGCCAACGACCAGCGCCACAAGCTGGGCGAGGTGAGCCTGGCCGACTTCGACCGCATCACCGCCGTCAACTTGAGGCCGGCCTATTTCGCCGCGCAGGAGGTGCTGCCGGGCATGCGCGAGCGTGGCGGCGGCGCCATCGTGAATCTGGGCTCGGTGAGCTGGAAGAACAAGAACCTCGACCTGTCGGTGTATGCCACCTGCAAGTCGGCGATGTCCGGCTTCACCCGTGTGCTGGCCAAGGAGGTCGGGCGCGACAAGATTCGCGTCAACTGCGTCGTGCCCGGCTGGGTGATGACGCAGCGCCAGGTGCTGCTCTGGCTGGACGAAGCCGGCGAGCAGGCGATGGACGCGAACCATTGCATCCCGGGGCGCATCATCGGTGCCGACATCGCGCACATGGTGATGTTCCTCGCCGCCGACACGGCGCGCATGATCACCGCGCAGGAGTTCGTGGTCGACGCCGGTTGGTCTTGAGGATCGAGCCAAGATACCAACCCGCCCCATGCGCGCCGCCACGCCCCCATCGCCAGTGCCGCGCCCGCCCTCGCCACGCACCGGCCCGCTTGCCGGAATTCGTGTGCTCGACCTCACGGCGGTGGTGCTCGGCCCGCTGGCGACGCAGATCCTCGGCGACTATGGCGCCGATGTCATCAAGCTCGAAGCGCCGGAAGGCGATTTGATGCGCTCGAATGGCGTGGTGTGCCAGCCGGGCATGAGCTCGATTTTTCTCGCGATCAACCGCAACAAACGTTCGCTCGCGATCGACCTGAAGCAAGCGCAAGGTTTGCAAGCCGTGTTGCGCCTGCTGCCCACGGTGGATGTGCTGGTGCACAACATGCGCACCGCGGCGATCGAGCGCCTGGGTTTGGGCCATGCCGCGTGCGCGGCGCTGAACCCGCGCCTCGTGTACTGTGTGGCCACGGGTTTCGGCGAGTCCGGCCCGGACGCCGGCAAACCGGCTTTCGACGACGTGATCCAGGCCGCGTGCGGCCTGGCCGAGCTGAACGGGCGCGAGGGCGACGCGCCGGCCTACGTGCCCTCGCTGATTGCCGACAAGACGACCGGCCTGGCGCTCGTCAACGCCGTGCTCGCGGCGCTGTTCGAACGCACACGCAGTGACCAAGGCCAGTACGTCGAAGTGCCGATGTTCGAAACAATGGTCGCCTTCACGCTCGCCGAGCATCTGGGTGGCCACAGCTTCGAGCCTGCCCATGGACCGGCGGGTTATGCGCGGCTGCTCGCCGGTGGGCGCACGCCCGTGCCCACGCGCGATGGCTTTGTGGCGATGCTGCCCTACACGGGCACACATTGGCGCAAATTCCTGGCGCGTGCCGGCCGCCCCGAGCTGGCCGATTCGCTGCAAGTTGACGACCGCGGCGCGCGCAACGCCGGCGTGAAGGAGTACTACGCCGCGTTGGTGGAGATCACGCGCACGCTGGGCAGCGAAGAGTTGCTGCTGCTGTGCACTGAGCTCGACATTCCGGCCACGCGCATCCACAGCATCGACGCGCTGACGCAGCACCCGCACCTCCAGGCCGTGGGCCTGTTCCAGAAGCAGCAGCACCCGAGCGCGGGCACGGTGTTCGCGATGCGCCCGACCACACTCTTCTCGCGAACGCCGGCCGAACTGGCGCTGCCCGCGCCGCTGCTCGGCGAGCACAGCGCCGAGGTGCTGTTTGAGGCGGGCTATTCGATGCAAGAGATCGGCGCGCTGCGCGCCGCGAAAGTCATCGTCACAGCGGAGGATTCATCATGAAGTCGCCCCGCACTTTGCTGTTCGCGGTTTGCCTGTGCGCGTCGCCTTGGCTGGCGATGGCGCAGGGCGCGGCGGCCAACTTTCCGAACAAGCCCATCAAGATCCTCGTGCCGTTCAACGCCGGCAGCGGCGTGGTCGCGGTGCAGGCCACGCGCCAGTTGCCGGCCGACGGCTACACGATTCTGATGGGCAGCAATTCGCAGGTCGGCGGCTTGCCGGTGACGCACATTCCGTACAAGGGCGGCGCGCAGATGCTGACCGATGTGGTGGGCGGGCAGTTGGACGTGGGCGTGATCGACTTCTCCGGCACCACCGAGCTGATGAAGGGCGGGCGCATTCGCGTGCTCGCCATCACCGCTGCCAAGCGCGACGCCAAGTACCCCGACATCCCGACGATGAAAGAAAGCGGCTTTCCCGACTTCGAGACCGGCGTCTGGTCGGCGTTCTTCATGCACGCCGACGTGCCCACCGAGATCGTCGACAAGCTCGCCGCGGCGATGGAAAAGGCCATGACGTCCGAGGCCGGGCGCGCCTACCAGGCGACGCAGCCGACGCTGTCGCTGATGATGGGCCCGAAGGAGCTGGGCGAGTTTCAACTGCGCGAGTACCAGCGCTTCAAGCGCGTGGCCGACGCGGCTGGGATCAAGCCGGAGTGAGGGCGGCTGGCGGGCGCCTCGCTTGGCTCGGTCTTCAGCTCGGTCTTCAGCTCGGCTTTCAGCCCGGCGCCGATGGTCCCAACGGCGCCGCCCATCCCACCCAGCGCTTGGCCAGCGGTGGCGCATAGTCGCCGCGCTTTTCCGTCGTCAAGCCCAGGCCCACCAATGCTTCGGCGAACTTGACCGCCGCGCTCACGCCATCCACCACCGGCACGCCCAGACGCTGCTGCAACGTGGCGCACAGGGCCGCCATGCCGCCGCAGCCGAGCACGATGGCGCCGCTGCGGTCGGCTTGCAGCGCGCGGCGCGCCGCGGCTTCGATTTGCGCCACCGTGTCTTCACCGCAAGATTCGAGCGCGAGCACCGGAATGTCGGTGCCATGGATGCCGCGGCAGCTGCGCTCGAAACCGTAGCGCTGCACCAGGCGTTCGGCGATGACGCAGGTGCGCGTCATTGTGGTGACGACAGAAAAGCCGGTCGCGACGAACGACGCCGCGTGAAACGCCGCTTCGGCGATGCCCAGCACCGGCGCGGTGGTGAGCTCGCGCGCGGCGTCCAGGCCGGGGTCGCCGAAGCAGGCGATGACGATCGCGTCGAACTTGTCGTTCGCGGCAAGCCGCACCTGTTCGGCCACGCCGGCGGCGCCGAACGCATCGTCGAAATGGCTTTCGATCGACACCGGCCCGAAGCTCGGCTGGCGCGCGACGATCTGCGTGCCCGCGGCCGCGACCCGGCGCGCCGATTCGGCCATGCCCTGCGTCATCGCGGCCGAGGTATTGGGATTCACGAGCAGCAGTTTCATCGTCGACTCCGTTTCGGTGGTGCATGAACAGGGTTTTCGCGGATCGCGGGATGCACCGGTGTGAGGCATTCTCACTGACGTTTTGCGTGCAAACGTCCCATCTTCAATCCAGGAGTCAAGATGAAGCGTCTCTATTCTCTGCGCGGCGTGGCCGCCCCCTTGTCCGGTGCGCTGCTCAGCGCCGCGCTGCTGGCCGCCGGCCCGGCCGCGGCGCAGGAGAAGGTCTTGCGCATTGCCATGACGGCCGCCGACATTCCGCGTACGCTCGGCCAGCCCGACCAGGGCTTCGAGGGGAATCGCTTCACCGGCATTCCGATGTACGACGCGCTCACGCACTGGGACTTGTCCAAGGTGGACGGCCCGAGCGTGCTGATCCCCGGCCTGGCCACCACCTGGGCCGTGGATGGACAGGACAAGACCAAGTGGGTGTTCAAGCTGCGTCCCGGCGTGAAGTTCCACGACGGCTCGGCGTTGAATGCCGACTCCATCGTCTGGAACGTGCGCAAGGTGCTCGACAAAGACGCGCCGCATTTCGACGCCAGCCAGGTGGGCGTGACGGCGTCGCGCATGCCCACGCTGCGCAGCGCGCGCAAGGTTGACGAGCTGACGGTCGAGCTGACGACAAGCGAGCCCGATGCCTTTTTGCCGCTGAACCTGACGAACCTGTTCATCGCTTCGCCCGCCCACTGGCAGGCCAAGTACGACGCCACGCCCGCCGCCACACCGGCCGCGGACCGCGCCACGGCCGCATGGACCGCTTTCGCGGCCGACGCCTCGGGCAGCGGCCCGTTCAAGATGGCGCGCTTCGTGCCGCGCGAGCGCCTGGAGGTCGTGGCGAACAAGGCTTACTGGGACCCGAAGCGCACACCGAAGATCGACCGCGTCGTGATGCTGCCGATGCCCGAAGCGAACGCGCGCACGGCGGCGCTGCTCGGCGGCCAGGTCGACTGGATCGAAGCGCCCGCGCCCGACACCCTGCCGCAAATCGTGCAGCGCGGCTTCAAGATCCACAGCAACGCCCAGCCGCACGTGTGGCCGTGGCAGTTGAGCTTTGCCGAAGGCTCGCCGTGGCTCGACAAACGCGTGCGCCAGGCGGCGAATTTGTGCGTCGACCGCGAAGGCCTGAAGACGCTGCTCGGCGGCATGATGGCCATCCCCAAAGGCACGGTGCCGCCCGGCCACCCGTGGTGGGGCGATCCGAAGTTCGACATCAAATACGACGTTGCCGCCGCGCAGAAGCTGATGGCGGAAGCCGGTTTCTCGGCCGCCAAACCGATGAAGGCGAAAGTGCAGATCTCGGCGTCGGGCTCGGGCCAGATGCAGCCGCTGCCGATGAACGAGTTCGTGCAGCAGTCGCTCAAGCAGTGCCACTTCGACATCGCTTTCGACGTGATCGAGTGGAACACCCTGTTCACCAACTGGCGCAAGGGCGCGAAAGACCCGTCGGCGAACGGCACCCACGCCATCAACGTGAGCTACGCGGCGATGGACCCGTTCTTCGCGATGGTGCGCTTCACCAGCACGAAGACCTTCCCGCCGGTGAGCAACAACTGGGGCTACTACGGCAACGACGAATTCGACAAGCTCATCGCCGATGCGCGCACCAGCTTCGACGACAAGGCGCGCGACGCAGCGCTGGCCAAGCTGCACGCACGCATCGTCGAAGAAGCGCCGTTCGTCTGGATCGCGCACGACGTGGGCCCGCGCGCGATGAGCGCGAAGGTGAAGAACGTGGTGCAGCCCAGAAGTTGGTTCATCGACATCGCGCCGATGACGCTGGACTGACCGCTCCACCGCGTCATCCCGGCGCAAGCCGGGATCCACCGTCACCGCTTCGCTCTGGATCCCGGGACTCGTGATCGCTTTCCTGCTGCGCCGCCTGCTCTACACCTTGCCCATCATGCTGGGCGTGGCGATCGTCTGCTTCGCGCTCGTGCACCTGGCACCGGGCGACCCGCTCGTCTCTATTCTTCCGCCCGACGCATCGGGCGAACTGCAAGCGCAATTGCGCAAGCTCTACGGCTTCGACCGCAGCTACCCGGAGCAATTTGCCGGCTGGGTGTGGCGCGCGGTGCAAGGCGATCTGGGCACCTCCATCGCCTCCGGCCGCGCGGTGGCCGATGAAGTGTTCAAGGCGGTGGGCAATACGCTGCGCCTGGCGGTGTTCGCCACTCTCATCGGCTTCGCCTTCGGCAGCCTGTTCGGCTTTGTGGCGGGCTACTTCCAGAACTCGTGGGTCGACAAGGCCGCGTCGATCACCGCGGTGCTCGGCGTGAGCGTGCCGCACTACTGGCTGGGCATGGTGATGGTGATCGTGTTCTCGTCGATTCTGATGTGGCTGCCGCCCGGTGGCGCGGGGCCAGGCGGGTCGGCCGACTGGCGCTGGAACTGGGAGCACATGAAGCACTTGGTCCTGCCGGCGGTGACGATGAGCGTGATCCCGATGGGCATCATCGCGCGCACCGTGCGCGCTCTTGTGGCCGACATCCTGGCGTTAGAGTTCATCGTCGGTCTGCGCGCGAAGGGCCTCACCGATCGGGGCATCTTCATGCACGTCGTGAAGAACGCAGCGCCGACGGCACTGGCCGTGATGGGCCTGCAACTGGGCTACCTGCTCGGCGGCTCGATCCTCATCGAGACCGTGTTCTCGTGGCCCGGCGCCGGCTTTCTGCTCAACTCGGCGATCTTCCAGCGCGATTTGCCGCTGCTGCAGGGCACGATTCTTGTGCTCGCGATGTTTTTCGTGGTGCTCAACCTCGTCGTCGACGTGGTGCAGAGCGTGCTCGATCCGCGGATTTCGCGAGGGTGAAGCGGGTGGATTGTTTGCTTCCCACCATCGGCGCACCTTCGGCTTCGGCGCGGTTTCGTCTTCTGCACGGCGCGACAGGCGCTACGGGCAGGGGCCCGCAGGGTGCTCATGCTGTGGCGGTCGGAGCAAAGCTCCGACTCCGCTGTAGTGCTCGCTCTGCGGTCGCGCCGCGAACTCGCTTCGCTCACGTCGTTCGCTACGCTCAAACAGGCGCGGCGAGTCAGTTTTGGATGCGCGCTGCGCGCGCCGACCGCAGAGACTCCGCTCCTCGCCGCCACAGAAATCGC
>JANOLA010000440.1:0-4745 GCA_031419535.1 Burkholderiales bacterium
CTGAGCGGCACGGCGGCGGCCCACGCTACGCCGCCGTGCCGCTCAGGTCAATAGGAGTCGCAGAGGAGTCGCACGGCACGGCGTGCACCGGATAATGGGCCGAACCATCGCTTCGGCCGGGCCTCGCGCCGGGCACCGTGCGTCATTGCCTCAGGCAAGAACTATGCAAATATCGCTGACGGAAATCTTCGAGGTCGCGGTGGCCACCGTGGAGGCCGCGCTGTCTACGCCCACCGGTGTGCTGGCGCTTGCCTCGGCGGGCGTGGCCTCGGCGCTGATGATCGTTAGCTCGTTCTTGCGCGTGATGGTGCCGCTGCGCTGGCTCGCGGTGGGCGGCAACATCGGATTCTTCTTTTACGGGCTGCTCTATCCGTCGCTGCCGATGATGATCCTGCACGGTGTGCTGCTGCCGATCAACATCTACCGCGCGATCGAGATGATCCGGCTGACGCGGCGCGTGCGGCGCGCCGCGGCGCGCGGCGACACCTCGGGCGTGTGGCTCAAGCCGTACATGAAGAAGCGCGACTTGAAGGCCGGCACCGTGCTGTTCGAGAAGGGCGACAAGGCCAAGGAGTTGTACTTTCTGGCCGAAGGCCGCATCGAGCTCGTCGAGATCGGCGTGGTCCAGGAGGCCGGCACGATGTTCGGCGAGATCGCGTTTTTCTCGCCAGACCGGCGCCGCACGCTCACGGCTCGTTGCGCCGAGAACTGCCGCGTGCTGACGATCGGCGAAGACGACTTGAACCAGCTCTATTTTCAGAACCCGGCATTCGGCTTCGAGGTTGTCGGCCTGATCGCGGGCCGGCTGATCGCCGACGTCCGGCGCCTCGAGGGCAAAGTGGCCCAAGCCAACGCCGCAAAGGCGCTGGCCCCGGCCCCCGCGATTGAGACGCCGCAGGCGCCTTCGACTTGAGCGCGAGGCGAACCGCGATGCAGAATCGCCCCGTGCCCCAACTGCAATCGCAATCGCAATCGCAATCGCAATCGCCCGCCCCGGTGCACCCATGCACCTGATCCTGCACCGCCTGTTCTGGCGCCTGGGCTGGGCCGACCACCCCGAGCAGCGTGGCGAGCGTGTCGCCATCTACCCCGCGCTGGTGGTGTGCGAAGAGTGCGACGCGGTTCATTCGCGGCAATCGCTGGCCGAGCATGAAGTGTCGCGCTGCATCCGTTGCGGCACGCTGCTCGGGCGCGGGCACCGGCTGGGGCCCGATGGCCTGCTCGCGCTCGCGGTGGCCGCGCTCATCGTCTTCATCATGGGCAACCTGTTCGACATGGTCACGCTCGATCTCGGCGGCATCAGCGTCGAGGCGACGCTGCCGCAGGCGATCGCGCAGACTTGGGCGATGGGCGAGCAAGCGGTGGCGGTGCTCGCCGGTGCCACGGCGGTGGGGTTTCCGCTGCTCGTGATTCTGCTGCGCCTGTGGGTGCTGGTGCCGCTCGTGCTCGGCCGGCGCTCGGCGGCGTTCCTGCCGGCGATGCGCGCGCTGCATTGGGTGACGCGCTGGAGCATGGTCGAGGTGTTTCTGCTCGGCACGCTGGTGGCGATCGTGCGCAGCGCCGGCATGGCCAGCGTAGTGCCGGGCGTGGGGATTTTTGCCTACGCCGCGTTGACGGTGCTGCTCACCGCCGAGCACGTGGCCGGGCTGCATGGCCTGTGGTGGCGCGCGGACAGGACGTTGGCATGAGCGCCGCGCTCGTCAGCGCGCGTTCGCTCGGCCTGTGGGGCTGCGCCTGTTGCGGCATGGTGTCGCAGGTGGCGCCCAGCGACGAGGATACGCCGCGCTGCCCGCGCTGCCTGTTCGCGCTGCATGAGCGCAAGCCCTACAGCCTGCAGCGCACGGTGGCCTACCTGGTGGCCGCGGTGCTGCTCTACTTTCCGGCCAACGTGCTGCCCGTCATGGGCACGGCCAGCGTGCTCGGCAAATACGAACACACCATCCTGGGCGGTATCGTCGAGCTGTGGCATTCGGGGTCGTGGGAATTGGCGGCGATCGTTTTCATCGCGAGCATCGGCGTGCCGATACTGAAGATTGCCGCGCTCGCGCTGCTGGTGGTCACCGCGCATCGGCGCTCGCGCTGGCGCCAGCTCGAGCGCGCGCGCCTGTACCGGCTGCTCGAAACGGTGGGCCATTGGTCGATGCTCGACGTGTTCGTGGTCGTGATCCTGGTGGGCATGGTGCGCTTCGGTGCGTTCGCCAGCGTGCGCCCGGAGGCCGGGTTGCTCGCGTTCGGCGCGGTGGTGATCGCGACGATGCTCGCGGCGGCGAGTTTCGATCCGCGCCTGATCTGGCCGGAAGACGACGAAGCGCCGGCACCGGCACAATCGCGGCGCTGGTGGCGCCGCCCGTCACAGCGGCAGTCGCGCCGCAACGCCGTTGTCGCGGGTGGTGCGCGCGATGCACGTCGAGCTAGCCTTTCAACACCATGAGCGAACCCACCGACCCCACCGAAGCCACCGACCGCGGCGTCCCGCCCCCGCCGCCGCGCGCCAAGCCGGCGCCGGGCGGCACCGCGTTCCCGGCGCCGACGATCGTGCGCGCGAACCGGCTGCGTTTCTCGCTGGTGTGGATCGTGCCGCTGGTGGCGCTGCTGGCCGGCATCATCGTGGTGGTGCGTACGCTGCTGCAAACCGGCCCGCTGATCACGATCACGTTTCGCAATGCCGACGGCCTGGAGCCCGGCCGCACCGAGCTGCGCTACAAGGAAGTGGTGGTCGGGCGCGTCACCAAGGTCGGCCTGAGCCCAGACCGCGGCCGCGTGCTCGTCACCGCGCGCCTGGACAAGACGGCCGCTAACCTGGCGCTGGCCGACACCTTGTTCTGGGTGGTGCGCCCGCGCATCGGCACGGCTGGAATCAGCGGCCTGGGCACGCTGTTTTCCGGCGTCTACATCGGCGCCGATGCGGGCGAGACCGGCAAGGAGGAAACCCATTTCACCGGCCTGGAGGTGCCGCCCTTCGTGCAGCGTGGCGAGCCCGGGCGCATCTTTGCGCTCAACGCGTCGGACCTGGGTTCGCTCGAAGTCGGCTCGCCGCTGTACTACCGCCGCACCCGCGTCGGCCGTGTCGTCGGCTACTCGCTCGACGCGCTGCGCGACGGTGTGGACGTGCAGGTCTTCGTCGAGTCGCCGCACGAGCTGCTCGTGACGCAGAACTCGCGCTTCTGGAACGCGAGCGGCATCGACATGACCGTCAGCGCGGCGGGCCTGAGCGTGAACACCGAATCGATCGCGTCGCTGGTGGCCGGCGGCATCGCCTTCGCCGTGACGCCGGGCGCGGCCAAGGCGCCTCCCGCGCAGGAAGGGCAGCGCTTTGTGCTGTACGCCGACCGCAAGGCGGCGCTCGCGCCGGCCGACGGCACGCCGCAGCGCGTGCGCATGGTGTTCACGCCGGCGATGCGCGGCCTGAGCGTGGGCGCGCCGGTGGAAATGCTCGGTGCCGAGATCGGCCAGGTGCAAACGGTGGCGATGCAGTACGACGCGCGCAGCCAGCGCTTTCCGGTCGAGGTGGTGGCCGAGATCTTTCCGGCGCGGCTGGGCGACGCGCGCCGCGAATTCATGGCACAACGCGGCGGCGCGGCGCAGCCCGACGCGGTGTTCCTCAAACACCTGGTCGAGCGCGGCCTGCGCGCTCAGTTGAAGAGCGGCAACCTGCTGACCGGCCAGTTGTACGTGGCGCTCGAATTCGTTCCCAAGGCGCCGAAGGCGACGCTCGATGCATCGTCGGCCCTGCCGACGATTCCCACGCTGCCCGGCGGCAGCGGCGACTTGCAGCCGCAGGTTTCGGAAATCCTGGAACGCGTAGCGCGCATCAATTTCGAGCAGATCGGCGCGAACCTCGAAGAAACCCTGAAGAACGCGAGCGCGGCCAGCAGCACGCTGCAAGACACCTTGCGCGGCGCCAGCGGGGCTACCAACGCATTGCAGCAGACATTGGCCAGCGCGAACACAGCCATCCAGCAGCTTTCACCGCAGTTGGAAAAGACGCTCGCCAGCGCCGACTCAGCGATCAAGCAACTCTCGCCGCAGGCGCAAGATATGCTGGCCGAGGTGCAGCGGTCGCTCAAGTCTGTGCAGGGCACGCTCGACGGGGTGGACCGGCACCTCACCCATCCGGACGCAGCGCTGTTGCGCAACGCGAACCAGACGCTGCAAGAACTGCAACGCGCCGCGCGCGCGATGCGGGTTCTTGCCGACTATCTGCAACTGCACCCCGAGTCGCTGCTGCGCGGCAAACCGGCGGATGCGGACGTTGGACCGGCTGTGCAGGGGCGGCAATGAATTCCCGAGGGACGCCGATGAATGCCACACGAACGCCGATGAATTGTTCAGCGCGAGTAGGCTCAATCGTCGCCTTCATGCTGCTGCTCGCGGCCTGCAGTTCGCCGGCGCCGCCGCGTTATCACAGCCTGCTGCCGGCCCAAACTCAACTTCGCGCCGCTGCGGGCAACTCGACGGCCGCTTGGCAACTGCTGCCAGTGAGCATCCCCACGCAAGTCGACCAGCCGCAGTTCGTCGTGCGCCGCGCCGACGACACTTTCGCGGTGCTCGAACAGGAGCGCTGGATCGCGCCGCTCGGCGATGAGTTTCGGGCTGCGCTGAGCGAACATTTCGCCGCCAACCTGGGACCGCCCGGCGCCGCGCCGGCACCGGGTCGCAAGGACTGGCGCATCGCGGTGGACGTGCAGCGTTTCGACTCGGTGCCCGGGCGCAGCACGCTCGTCGCGCAATGGGCGTTGCTCGCG
>JANOLA010000441.1:0-1808 GCA_031419535.1 Burkholderiales bacterium
GGCGGCGCAATCGGCCTCGCTGGCCCAGACCAGGTCGCGGCTTCCTAGAATCGACGCATGACGCTGATGCGCGGTGAGGGCGGTGTGCTCGACGGGAATCACCTGTTGGCGCGGTTGCACGGCTGGGCCGCGGCGCTGGGATTCTCCCAGATCGGCGTGGCCGATGTCGACCTCACGGGTGCCGAGCCGGGCCTGATGCGTTGGCTGGAGGCGGGCTGCCATGGCCGCATGGCCTACATGCAGCGCCACGGCTTGAAGCGCGCGCGGCCTGCCGAGCTGGTGCCGGGAACGCTGCGCGTGATCACGGCGCGCATGGATTACCTGCCGCGCGCCGCCGCGCCGACCTGGCGCGAGGCACAGTGGCAGCGCACCGGCGACGCGCAGCAAGCGGTGATTTCGGTCTACGCACGCGGCCGCGACTACCACAAGGTGCTGCGCGCGCGGCTCGCGAGCCTCACGCAGCAGCTCACCGAGGCAGTGGGCCCGTTCGGCCACCGCGTCTTCACCGACTCGGCACCGGTGCTCGAAGTCGAACTCGCGGCGCGCAGCGGCCTGGGCTGGCGCGGCAAACACACGCTGGCGCTGCAACGCGACGCGGGCTCGATGTTCTTTCTGGGCGAAATCTTCGTCGACCTCGATCTGCCGCTCACAGCGCCGAGCGCCGCGCATTGCGGCTCGTGCAGCGCGTGCATCGACGTCTGCCCGACGCGCGCCATCGTCGGCCCGTACCGGCTCGACGCGCGGCGCTGCATCTCCTACCTGACGATCGAACACGACGGGCCGATCCCGGCCGAGCTGCGCGCGGCGATCGGCAACCGCATCTATGGTTGCGACGACTGCCAGTTGGTCTGCCCGTGGAACAGGTACGCGCAGCGCAGTGCTCTGCCGGACTTCGACGAGCGCGAGCCGTTCGCGCACGCCACGCTGCTCACGCTGTGGGGCTGGAGTGAGGCCGAGTTCCTGCGGCACACCGAAGGCAGCGCGATCCGGCGCATCGGCTTCGAGCGCTGGCAGCGCAATCTCGCGGTGGCGCTCGGCAACGCTTGCCGCGCGGCCCCCGATGCGGCGGCGCGAGGCGAGATCGCGACGGCGCTTTCGGCGCGCAGCGATGCCGCCACGCCGATGCTGCGCGAACACATCGCGTGGGCGCTCGCGCAAGGGTGCTGAAACATGGCAAACCTCAAGTCACCGAAGCCGCCCGCGAAAGGAATCGCCGCGGAAGTCGACGCCGGCATCGACGCCTTCATCTCCACGCTGTGGATCGAAGACGGCCTGTCAGCGAACACGCTCGCCGCTTATCGACGCGACCTGAGCGCGTTCGCGCGCTGGCGCCAGCAGGCCAAGGGCGGCGGCCTGAACCAAACGGTGGAGGCCGACTTGCTCGAGTACGGCGTGCAGCGCCACGGCGCCAGCAAGGCGAGCAGCGTGAACCGGCGCCTGTCGGTGTTCAAGCGCTACTTCCGCTGGGCGCTGCGCGAGGGCCAGGTGCAGGCCGACCCGACGCTGCGCCTGCTCGGCGCCAAACAGGCGCTGCGCGTGCCCAAGGTCCTGAGCGAAGCGCAGGTCGAAGCGCTGCTCGCCGCGCCCGACGTCGAACAACCTCGCGGCCTGCGCGACCGCACCATGCTCGAGTTGATGTACGCCAGCGGGCTGCGCGTCAGCGAGCTGGTCACGCTGAAGAGCGTGCACCTGGGGCTGAATGAAGGTGCGCTGCGGGTCACCGGCAAAGGGTCGCGCGAGCGCATGGTTCCGTACGGAGAAGAGGCCAACGCGTGGCTGCGCCGCTACATCGTGCAGGCCCGGCCGGC
>JANOLA010000442.1:0-5816 GCA_031419535.1 Burkholderiales bacterium
CGCGCCAGCACGACTTCCTGGCACAGCTCGTCGTCGGCCTGAAGGCCTGCGGCCTGGACGTGTTCCAGATCGACCATGAAGACGCGCACGGCCAGTACGAAGTCAACTTCCATCACGGCGACGCGCTGACCAGCGCCGACAACCTGATGCTGTTCAAGCTGGCGGCGCAGACGCTCGCCGAGCAGCGCGGCATGGTGTTTTCGATGATGCCCAAGCCGATCGCGAACCAGCCCGGCAGTGGCATGCATTTTCATGTGTCGCTGTGGCAGGGCGCGGGCGACAACACGCGCTGCGTGTTCGACGATCATGGCCGCGGCCTGTCGCCGCTGGCGCTGCACTTCATCGCCGGTGTGCTCGCGCATTCGGCGGCGCTGTGCGCGCTGGCCGCGCCCACCGTCAATTCGTACAAGCGGCTGGTTGTCGGCGAGTCGCTGTCGGGAACGAGCTGGGCGCCGGCCTACGTGGCGCATGGCCCGAACAACCGCACGGCGCTGGTGCGCACGCTGCAAGAGCGCTTCGAGTGGCGCCTGCCCGACGCGAGCGCGAACCCCTACCTCGCCACTGCCGCGCTCATCGCCGCGGGGCTGGACGGCATCGACCGCAAGCTCGACCCCGGGCCGGCCTGCACCGACGATCTGTTCAACGTGCCGCTGCGCAAGATCCGCGAGCGCGGCATCGAGGTGCTGCCGCAAGACCTGAGCGAAGCGGTGCACGCGCTGCAATCCGACGAAGTGATTCGTGCCGCGCTCGGCGAGACCTTGTCCGAGCAATTCGTGCTGCTCAAGAACGACGAATGGATGCAATACCGGCGCCATGTCAGCGACTGGGAAATGCAGCGCTATGCTTGCGCGTTCTGAAACCTCCTGAGACTTTCAAAGTGCCCACTCCCCATCGCGCTACCGACACGCCCTTCGCCATTGCCGTGGAGGCAGGTAAAGACTACTGGTGGTGTTCCTGCGGCCAAAGCAAGAACCAACCCTTCTGCGACGGCACGCACAAGGCGGCCGGCGAGTTCACGCCCGTCAAGTACACCGCGACGGAAACCCGGACCGCGTACTTCTGCGGCTGCAAGGCGAGCAGCAACAAGCCGCTGTGCGACGGCACGCACAAGAAACCGGTCAGCTGACGCTTGAGCAGCGTCCCGAGCGCTCGCCTGTGGCTGGCCTACGCCTGCCTTGCGGCGAGCATGGCGGTGGTCGGCAGCTACGTGGCGCTGTCGAAGACGCTGGTGCTGATCTTTCCGCTGTTCGTGCTGGCGGGGCTGCGCTTCGGCATCGCGGCGGTCGCGATGGTCGGCTGGGTCCGGCGCGGCGCCAGCGAGCCTGAACTCGACGCGCGCGACCGGCGCCTGCTGTTCGCCGAATCGTTCTTCGGAAACTTCCTGTTCTCGATCTGCATGCTCGGCGGCATGGCGCTGACTTCGGCGCTCGCGGCGGGCGTGATCATGGCCGCCATGCCCGCCATCGTCGCACTGCTGTCGTGGTGGTGGCTCGGCGAGCGCATCACGCGCCGCGTGGCCGGGGGAATCGCCTGCGCGGTCGGCGGCATCGCGATGGTGTCGCTGAGCCGCCATGCCGACGCACAGAGTGCGGCACCTGGCGGCCAGGCCTTGCTCGGCAACCTGCTGCTCGTGGGCGCGGTCACCTGCGAGGCGATCTACGTCGTGGTCGGCAAAAAGCTCGCGGCGAAAGTGTCGCCCAAGCGAATCAGCGCACTGATCAATCTGTGGGGCCTGGCGCTGGTCGCGCCGTTCGCGCTGTGGCAGGCGCGCACGTTCGAGTTTCAGGCGGTCAACGCCGGAGCGTGGACGCTGCTCGTGTTCTATTCGCTGGCCGCGAGCACGGTCACGGTGTGGTTGTGGATGACCGGCCTGCGCCACGTGCCGGCGTCACAAGCGGGCGTCTTCACCGTGATGCTGCCGGTGAGCACCGCCGCCGTGGGCGTGCTGTTCCTCGGCGAGCACTTCAGCGGCGTTCAAGCGGTCGCTTATTCGCTGGCACTGGCGGGTGTGGTGCTTGCCACCTGGCCGGGCGGCGCCACTGAAGTTCCCCCCTCGCCCTCTCCCGCGAGCGGGAGAGGGTCGGGGTGAGGGTCTGCGCGCAGGGTACGCAACCACCCGCCGGCCCTCACCCCAGCCCTCTCCCAAAGGGAGAGGGAGTAAGCCGAAGCCCTCAGGGCTTGCGCTCGCAGGCGGCTAATCGAGAGCGAATGAACGACACGTTATCCAGCGCCGTCAATGAACCCGCCGCCTGCTGAACCACCAACCGATCACCGCGCAACTCGAACTGAATCTCGCCACCGCCGGCGGCACGGGCATTCAACAGCGACGCGTCGACGCGGCCCTGAAAGCCCTGAATGTCCGGCACCCCTCCCAGGCGCGCCGTGATGCGATGAAAGTCCTGCGTGATGCGCAACGCGCCGCCGCGCACCCGGCCCTGGCCGCACCACAGGCCGTGCACGCGCCCCGGCACCACCCAGAGGTGGACGCGGCTGAACTTGTCCAGGCCGACGGCCTTGTCGGGCACGGGAATCGTCAGCGTGCGCTCGGGCGGCCAATCGCCCATGTCCCAGTCGTGCGAGACGATGCGCGTGCCCGGCTCCAGGCTCAGCAACAACGGGCGCAGCTGCAGGTTCACGTCGGGCAGCAGGTACATCGTGATCACGGTGGCTGCGCTCAAGTCGGTCTTGAACAAATCCTGCTCGCGAAATTCAACGCGCTGCTCCACGCCGACGCGCTGCGCGTTGAGGCGGCTGCGCTGCACCAGATCGGGAACGATTTCCACGCCCAGACCACGCGCGCCGAACTGCTTGGCCGCGAGGATGACGATGCGCCCGTCGCCCGAGCCGAGGTCGATCACGTGGTCGGTCGGGCCGACCTTGGCGATCTCCAGCATCGCCATCGCCACACGGTCGGGCGTGGTGATGAACGGCACCTCTTCGGCCGAGTGCACGTTCGCGACCCCACCCGTCAGCAAAGCCACTGACACGACGATACGTCCACCGCAGCGGCGCAACCACACGGCAGTCATGAGATCTCTGCCTCCACCGCAGGCCGCTGCGCAAGTTGCCAGACACGCCGCGGCGCCTCGTGTTTCAGCCGGTGATCGCTCCACACTTGGCGCCAGCGGCGCGCGCCGGGCGTGCCATTCCACAGGCCCAGCATGTGGCGCGCGGCGTGCGGCCAGGTGATGCCCTGCAACGTGAGCGATTCCATGTACTCGACCATCTTCAGTTCGATCTCCGCCCGATCCAGCGCACGCGGCGCATCGCCGCAAAACTGGCTGTCCCAATGTGCCAGGCTCCACGGGTGATGGTAGGCCTCGCGGCCGAGCATCACGCCGTCCACCTGCTGCAACTGCGCCTCGATGTGCGCCGGCTGCGTCAACCCGCCGTTGTTGACGAAGGTCAGCGCGGGAAAGTCAGCCTTCAGGCGGTGCACCACGTCGTAGCGCAGCGGCGGCACTTCGCGGTTCTCCTTCGGGCTGAGTCGCCGCAGCGTTGCGCCTGTGGAACTGCGCAGCGCAGGCGACTCGATCTCGCGCCTTCCCTGCACAATTTCATAGGTGCTTCGGTCCGGCGCGAGGCCATGCAGCCAGGCATTGCGCGCGTGCACGATGAACACGCCGCAACCGGCGCGCGCCACCGTTCCCACAAAGTCGCGCACAAATTCGTAGCTCTCATCGCGGTCGATGCCGATGCGGTGTTTCACCGTCACCGGCAACGCCACGGCATCGAGCATCGCCTTCACGCAATCGGCCACGAGCGCAGGTTCGGCCATCAGGCAGGCACCGAACGAACCGCGCTGCACGCGAGGGCTCGGGCAACCGCAGTTCAAGTTGATCTCGTCGTAGCCCCAGCGCTCGCCCAGCTTCGCGCACGCCGCCAAGTCGCCCGGCTCGCTGCCGCCGAGTTGCAGCGCGACCGGATGCTCTTGCGAATTGAAGTCGAGATGGCGCGGCTGGTCGCCGTGCAGCAACGCGCCCGTCGTCACCATCTCGGTGTACAGGCGCGCGCGGCGCGTCAGCAGGCGATGGAAGTAGCGGCAATGCCGATCGGTCCACTCCATCATCGGTGCGACGCACAGGCGCCAGGGGCTGAGCGGTTGATGCGATTGCACTGATTTTCTCTCTGTCGGTCCAGGCCCATGTCGGGCGAAGCAGATGACTTCTTTGATCATCGTGACGCGGTTCGTGCATGGTAATCAATGGGTTGCCCGCGATGATCATGCGGCGACGAGGAGGCTGTGGAGCCTGTTCTCGCCACGTTGCCCGGCGTCAGTGCTACGGACTTGCCACGACGCTTGCACGTGATTGGTACACACGCAATCCGGGCGGCCGTGACGGGCAACGTCATCAAACGCTTGGCTGCACGTCTATGCCGGCTTTCGGGTAGCTCAGTTGGAAAATTGTAGGACGCTTGACGACCCGTTGCCGCCGGTCAGGTCATCGAATTGCCAGCCGCAAAGCTGACATCGTTGGGGGCAGCACGCCGTGGAGCCGGATCAAGTGCAGCCTTTCCATCCTGTGGCCGCCCACGCGGATGCCACTCCAAATGCGAAGCACGCCCCGGCTGGTCGCTGCGGCTCTTCACAGCACATGCAAGCGGCGCGGTCCGTCGCCACCGTCCCATTGCAGGAGGCTGCCGTCCGCGCGCAGCGCAATCGTCGCCGTGTTGCCCGCGGCCACCGCCGCGACCCCCTCAAGTAGCCTGCGCGGTGCAATGCCGAATCCTTCTCCCCAGGCCCACAGGGTGCTGTCGGTGCGGATTGCCACCGAGTGACGCGAGCCGGTGGCGATGGCGCGCGCACCGTCGAACACCCGACCCCAGCGATCGGCCTTGTCGCCCAAGCCGTGCGCACCCAGCGGCCCGAACCGGTTGCCGCCGGTGCCCATGACCACGCCGCCCCGGCTCAGGTAAAGCGCATGCCCGGTGTGCGCCTTCACGGCGAGTGCGTCGACCGCGGTGTTGACAAAGCCGGCTGTGGCAGTGAGCCGGCCGTCGCCGTACTGGCCACGGTGCGCCAGGCCCTTGACCCAGAGCGTGCCGTCGCTGCGGATGTAGTAGTCGGCACTGTCGCCGATGCAGGCGTCGACCACGTCCTCGACAACGCGCCGTGGCACCTGCAGATTACCGCCGCCACGCCACAGGACTTGCGCATGGTCGATGGCGAGCCACCCCGACTGGCCGCTGGCAAAAGCGCCGACGTCCGGCATCAACAGCGTGGCCGAGTCGGGCGCGTCGTCCCAGCTGGTCAGCCGGCCGTCGTTCTGCAAAGCGAAGAACGCATCCTGGCTCACGCCCACCAGCCTGGCGCCAGCGCGCATGCGAACCGGCTGGCCGCGGCCCGTCCAGCCATAGGCCACGCCGTCGAGCAGTGCCATGTGGCGTTCGTAGTACGACGCCAGCTGCGGGCCGGAGCTGTCGGCAAAGGCCGGGGCGCTGGACATGATGGTGTGGGGCCCGCTGATCAGGACGAGGAACTTGCGCCGCAGCATCGAGCCTCTGCGGTTTCAGGCGCGTGCGCCAGCGCGTCGCAGGATCTCGACGATCGTGCGCTGCCCGCGCCGCTCGGCGTGCGCCAGCGGCGTCACGCCCTGCGCATCGCCCCGTTGTACGCTGGCGCCGTTCGCGACCAGCAAGCGCACGACCTCGGTGTGTGCAGAGCCACCGTCGCCCAGGATGATGGCCTCGAGCAGTGCCGTCCAACCAAGGCGGTTGACGTGGTCGCGGTCGATCCGGGTCTTTAACAGCTCGCGCACTGTCTCGACATGGCCATGGTGCGCCGCCGGGATCAAGGCCGTGCCGCCATAGCGGTT
>JANOLA010000443.1:0-2174 GCA_031419535.1 Burkholderiales bacterium
CAGTTGCGCTCGCGCATCACGTCGTGGGGCTTGATGTTTGAGATGAACATCCCGCTGCAGCAGGAAACGCGCCGCTCGCAGGAACAGGAGGCGCAGGCGATGGTCAGCGCTGCGCAGTCGCGCGCCGAAGCCTTGTCGCACCAATTGCTCGGCGAGTTGGCCGGCCAACTTGCCGCGTTCGATACGGCGCAGCGCACCGAAGTGCTGGTCAAGGCGCAACTGCTTCCCCAGTCGGACCTGAGCCTGCAGTCCGCGCTCGCCGCCTACGAGACCGGCAAGGCCGACTTCGCGACGCTGCTCGACGCCCAACGCCAGATTCGCAAAGCGAAGCAAGACCTTCTGAAAGCCCAGGTCGACGCGCAAATGCGCCTGGCCGACATCGAACGCATTCTGGGAGAAGAGCTGTGAAGACCTCAACGAGCGCGATCGCAAGTGTTCTCGCGTTTGCTCTGCTCGGCGCCGTGGGCGCGGGCAGCTACTGGCTCGGCGCTCGGGCGCCGGCGAGTGCGCATGACAGCGCCAGCGCGCCGCTTGCAAAGAGCACGACGCCTGCGACGCAGCCGCGCAAGCTGCTGTACTACCGCAATCCAATGGGTCTGGCCGACACCTCGCCGACGCCGAAGAAAGACCCGATGGGGATGGACTACACCCCGGTCTACGACGGCGAGGACGACGACAACGGCACGTCGGCCGCGCCGAACCAGATCCGCATCAGTACCGAGAAAGTGCAGAAGCTCGGCGTGCGCACCGAGGCCGCAGCCAAACGCCTGCTCGGCAAGCTGCTCCGCGCTGCCGGGCGCGTCGAGCCCGACGAGCGGCGCATCGTTGCGATCTCGCCGCGCTTCGAGGGCTTCGTCGAACAGCTTCACGTCAACGTGACGGGCCAGCCCGTGGCCAAGGGGCAGCCGCTGTTCGAGGTCTACAGCCCCGAGCTGGTGTCGGCGCAGCGTGAATACTTGATTGCCATGCAGGGCGTGGCGGCGATGAAGGAGGCGGGTGCCGAGGCGCAGAGCAGCATGCAGCAGTTGGCGCAGTCCAGCCTGACGCGCCTGCGCAACTGGGATTTCTCCGCCGAGCAGGTGAGCGCATTGGTGGCGACCGGCCAGGCGACTCGAACGATCACGTTTCGCTCGCCGGTGTCGGGTGTCGTGACCGAGAAGAAGGCGCTGCAGGGCATGCGCTTCATGCCGGGTGAAATGTTGTACCAGGTCACGGATCTCTCATCGGTCTGGGTGCTCGCCGACGTGTTCGAGCAGGACATCGGCCTGGTCAGAATAGGCGCCAAGGCGAACGTGAAGATCGACGCGTACCCGAACCAGGCGTTCGAAGGTCGCATCACCTACGTCTACCCGACGCTGAAGGCGGAAACGCGCACCGTACCGGTCCGGGTCGAACTGGCCAATCCGCGGCACCTGCTCAAGCCCGCGATGTTCGCCCAAGTGGAGCTGCAAGTTGGTGCGAAGACACCCGTGCTCGCAGTTCCCGACTCGGCAGTGATCGACAGCGGCACGCGGCGCATCGTTCTCGTGCAGGTCAAGGAAGGTCGTTTCGAGCCGCGCGAGGTCGAACTCGGCGCGCGCACAGAAAACTATGTCGAGGTGATCAAGGGCGTGCGCGACGGCGAGCAGGTCGTCGTCGCGGCGAACTTCCTCATCGACGCCGAGAGCAACCTCAAGGCAGCCGTGGGCGGCCTGGGGCACGCCTCTCACGGCAGCACACCGACGCCTGCGCCGACCGGTGCTGCGCCGGCGCCTGCGGTGGTCGGCCACAAGGCCGAGGGCAGCGTCGACGCTGTCGACCTGAAGGCCGGCACGCTGAGCCTGAACCATGGCCCGGTCGCGAGCTTGAGGTGGCCCGCAATGACGATGGAGTTCAAGGCCGCCAACTCAGGCCTGCTGAGCGGCTTGAAACGCGGGCAGGCGGTGAGCTTCGAGTTCGTCGAGCGCCAGCCCGGTGAGTATGTCGTGACCTCGATCAGCGCGGCGACGCCACCGGCCGCCCGAGCTTCCGCTGCCGGAAGTTCCCACAGCAAGCACTGAGCGCAGAACTGCCATGCTCGCCAAAGTCATCGAATGGTCGAGCCGGAACCCGTTCCTGGTTCTGCTTGCCACCCTGTTCATTGTCATCGCCGGCGTCGTCGCCGTGATGAAGACGCCGCTCGACGCGCTGCCCGA
>JANOLA010000444.1:0-7003 GCA_031419535.1 Burkholderiales bacterium
CCATCTGCAAGGAGCAGGTCGATGAACTTTTCGACATAGTCGCCATAGCTCATGCCGTCGCGGTTTGCCTGGACCACAGAGGTTTTCAAAGGCCGAGGGCATCTTCACCTCCGATCAGCCACAGCTTGGGTTGCGCCAGCACGCGGGTGGCGAACACCTCTTTGCGTTTCACTCGCTTGGCCAGTTCCTGGGGCGTGTAGATCGTCGGGTTGACTGTGCGGCCGAGCCGTGTGCTCACTTCCTCAAGCGCCGCGTACAGATCGGAGTAGGCCAGGTCGTCGCTGATCAGCATCAGGTCAATGTCGCTCGAAGCGGTGTCCTCGCGCTTCGCGATCGACCCGTACACGAATGCCGCCCGAATGCGCGCGGCCAGCGGCGCCAGTGCCTCGCGCAAGGGCTCGGCCAGGCCCACCGTCTTTTGCACGATGCCGCACAACTCGGCATAGATGGGTGCCTCGGGGTTGGCCTGGTAATGCTTCTGGTTGCCGACCGCGCGTGCCGTGACGAGCCCGCTCTGCGCCAGGCGCGCGAGTTCGCGTTGCACCGCACCGGAGCCCGCACCCGCCAGGCCGATCAACTCAGTGGCGTAGAAGCTGCGTTCGGGCTGACCGAACAGCCACGCCAGCACGCGCTGCTGAGTGCCGGAGAACAGCGCGTCCGCGAGGCTCGCAGCGCGCGCCTTCTTTGGTAGCGCTTTCTTTGCAATACCCATAATGGGCATGAGCATACCCTAATTGGGTATCTTGTCGCTCCATCCTGCATGCGCGGCGTTTCGGAACGTTCTCGGCGCTTTGGGGGGAGTCGCCAGGCGATTGGGGGGAGTCTGACGCTCACTGGGGGGAGTTCTGGGGGGAGTAAGAGCGTTCATCGGTTAGCGGTGGCGCGCAGAGCCAAGGGGCAGCTCATCTCGCGCTGGCTTTGTAGGCTTGACCTGGATGATTGGGTTTGCCCGGTACTCGCGCGAGTAGGCGGCCATCGCGAAGCATTGGGTTGATGGTTCGGACCCCAAATGTTCGGACCTCGGCTCGATTTGTTCGGACCTAGCTGCCGAATGTTCGGAGTCTGGCGCTCGGCCATTGCTGCGCGCACCTTGCGCGCAGGATCTTCTGAAATCCCGAACCCGCCCCCTCGCCACCGTCGATGATCTGGAATTCCGGACGTGCAGCCACGTATCAGGCACGCAAGAACGCAACAAACCCCGCCTGCTCAAAGTGACGGTCATGGCTCAGGGCCTCGTGCAGACCTCGCTGGCGCATGATCACGAACGATGAGCAATCGGTCAGGCCCCACTCCTTGTCTTGATGTTGGCGGAACTGCGCGAGCGCGTCGCGAAACAGCAGCGCCGACTGGGGAACGACTTCGGTGTTGGGGTCGGCCATGATCGCGTCCACGGCCAGGATCACTTTTCCTCGCAACGCAGGGTACTCGGCCAGACCGTTCAGCACCTCGACCAACACCATCTCCGAAGTGACCAGCCGCGTTCGCGTCAAGCTGCGTGACGCCGCCAGCGCAGCGTCGTGCAATTGGTCCTTGGGATTGAAGAGCCCGATCCAGTAGTTCGCGTTCGCGAAGACGACCCGCATCACTTGGCCTCGTTGCTTGAATACAGGTAGTGGTCGAGTCGCTTGGCCAAGTCCGTGGGCACCTTTTCCCAGACTTCGTCAGGGACCGAGGCGCCCAATTCCGCCAGCGTCTCCCAGATGGGTTTGATGCCCTCCACATAGGCCGGCTCCGCCGTCGTAGCAGCCGCCACCGCATCCACACGCAGCAGCTTTCGCAGTTGCCGGTCCGCTTGAGAAAACTCGCCCACACCCTTCACTTGCAGGCGCGTCGTCGCGTGCGACTGCAGGGCGGTCAAGACTTCGGCTTCCTGCGCCTCCGAGAACTTGCCCTTCACCGGTGGCTGCCCGGGCACGACGGTCAATTCGAAGGCGCCGCCGCGAACATTGGCCATGTTGACTTCGCCGACCGCATCGACAACGTCCTCGTACGTCGCCTCGGTCCAGTCCGCCAGCCGCTGGCGCGCCTTGGCTGTGTAGGGTGCAGCGGTAGAGCGATGCCGCGATTGCACAAACAGCGTCTCCGCCTCGCGCAGACTGCGGCCGAAATCTCGGAAAAGTGGAATCACGTTGCGTGGTAGCGCAGTGGGCAGCAGCTCATCGGCGTCAGCGGCCGCGATGGCGTCATCGATCAGTGCCGCGGCTTGGTCGAACTCATCGTCGAAATCCAATTGCAGGGCGACACGGCGCAGCGGCACCACGGCAGAGCCCGGGTTCACCTCCGCGAAGCGCAACGTCAGCTTTTCCTCGAAACCCTTGGGGAAACGCTCATAGTCAGGGTTCGCCCGGCGCCACAACTCCCTCGCGCACTCCATCACGAGCCGCGAACGGCAGTGGCCGGTGCCACGCCGGCAGGCTATTGGGCAGGCCCTGGGCATAGCGCGCGGATTGCGCCTCCACGCCGGTGAGCGTGGCGCCAGCCTTCTTGGCCTCGATCACGCCACAGACTTTGGCGTCCACATACAGCAGATAGTCGGCGAAACCGTGGCCAGGCTCAAGCGGGAATTCGCGAATCGCGACGCCTCGCGCGGCGTGGATGTTCACTTCGTCCACCCTCTGCACGCCCCACCCCGCCGCAATGAGCAGCCGGTCGATGTCTTCGCGCGCCCGCTGCTCCGGGTTCAATATTTCGCCCTTGTTCGTGGTGGCCGCGAGTGTAGTCAATGGCGCCTGTGCGGTTTGCGCGCATTTCGGCGTCGCGCGCCATGTCTACACTGCGCGACCATGCCCCGTGCGGTGTGTCAACGAGAAAGGTGCTTCAATGGCAATCGGCTGGCTAACGGTTCTGAAAAGCGTTCCCTGGGCGGACGTGATCGTCAACGCGCCCAAGGTCGCTGAAGGCGCGAAGCAGTTGTGGAACAAGGTGGGCAAGAAGGTGTCGCCGCCGCAGGGCACCGGCCCGGCGGACGTGAGCTCGCCCGCCGCGGCGCCCGACGCCGCCGCGCTCGCGCAACTTCAGTCGAGGCTTGCAGCGCTGGAGGCGGCGGCGTCCGAGTTGCACGAGCAGATGCTCGCATCAACCGAAGTGATCAAGTCCCTGGCCGAGCAGAACGCGCAGTTGATCCGCGGCATCGAGGCAAACCGGGCCCGTCTGCGCTGGCTCGGCATGGCCGTGGCCGCGCTGGCATTCGCAGCGGCGGGCACCCTCGTCTTGTTGCTGCTGCGCTGAGCCGCATCGGGGAAGCGCCCAGTCCCGCCTCATGCGGGTTTGTCCCCGGGCTGTTACCCACCGGCACGTGGAATAGGACCCTTGGCGCCAGCGTCAACACACTGCGACTCGCGCGCAAGCCTTGCAACACGCGCGAGCGTGGCGCGCTCGATTCATTTCGGCCCTCGATGGGCGATTCGGAACTCGCGCGCCCGGTCAATCGATTGAATCGGAGAGTCGAATGAATCGTTTCCAGATCGGCGCCTGCGTCGCAGCCGCGGGATTGCTTTGCGCAATGAGTGCCGTTGCTTCCGACAGGCACGACAAGATCGTGCAGTTCCGTGGCGCTGTTGGCTCGCAGCCATTCGCCGCGAGCGCGGCCGGGCCCATCGCCAATGACGTGCTCGGCATCGCGCCCGGCGGCAGACCCTGGGAGTTGCGGAAGTTTCGCGCGAGCGTCGACACCGAGGGCGTGCTACGCGCCAAGGGCTCCGGGTTGATTCTCGGCGGCGGCTCGAACATCGGTCGTCCGGGCATTCCGAGAAGCATTCAAGCCACGCTGATCTGCTCGGCCACCGCGGGCCCACCCGTGGCCACTTCGCCCGCCTGGAATTCCGTGGCGGTCCCGCTCGACGAATTCGGCAACTTCTCGATCAACGCGGCGCTCAAGCCCGTGGCGCCGAACCTCACGCTGGTGCCACCCAGTCCCTGCGTCTTCCCGATCCTGCTGATCCGCAACTCCGCGGCCGCGACGACTCCCGGCGGCGACCCGACTCCCGGCGCATGGTTCGCGGCAGGGATTCCGAGCGGTGACCGCGACGACGATTGAGTTCTATCATGCGCCGCGGGGCGCTCAAGGGGTGGTCATTCGGGCCGCGGCGCTTCGTTGTTCTCGACGATTCATCCGCCGCGCCCGTGCGGCCACCACATGAGGAGTCCCCATGAAACCCAAGTCCAACGAAGAGTACGTGCAGATCGACGCCGTCAAGTGGAAGCCGTTTCCCGACGCCTTCTCCGCCGGCGGCATCCGCTGGAAACTGCTGCACGTCTCGCCCGGCCACGGCGCGTGGACGGCGATCTTCGACTGCCCCAAGGGCTCGTCGTTCGCGCCGCACATCCACGCCGGCCCCGGCGAGTATTTCCTGACCAAGGGCAAGATGGACGTTCGCGGCGGCAAGGCCGCGGGCGGCGACACGGCCATCGCTCCGGGCTACGGCTTCGAGTCCTCGGGCGCGCGCCACGACAAGACCTTTTTCCCCGAGGACAGCGAGTTCTACATGACGTTCCTCGGCCCGCTGACGTTCATCAAGCCCGACGGCTCGCCGATCGCGGTGATCGGCTGGGAAGAGGCGCAAGGTGCTTGGGGGTGAGCCCGGACATGAACGCTCCTGAGGAGCGTTCGTGCCTGGCGAACGGCCCGAGCTCTGCGAGGGCGCGGCCTGCACAGGCGAGCCCGCGCGCGGCCTGCAAAGTGAGCTGACCTGATCCTCTCCATCGACGTCGGCACGCAGAGCGTTCGCGCTCTGCTGTTCGACGCACGCGGCTGCTTGCTCAGCAAAGCCCAGGTCAAGATCACGACCTACCGCCAGCCGCAGCCAGGCTGGGTGGAGAACGACGCCGATGACTTCTGGCGCACGCTGTGCAGCGCCTGCCAGAAGTTGTGGGCGAACACGCCCACCGCCCGCGATGCCGTGCGTGCCGTGGTCGTGACGACGCAGCGCGCGACGATGATCAACCTGGACGCGTTAGGCCAGCCGCTGCGCCCGGCCATCGTCTGGATGGACCAGCGCCGCTCCTCACCGACCAAGCGGTTAGCCTGGTGGTGGGAGGCGGCGTTTCGCGCGATCGGCATGCGTGAGACGGTCGACTTCTTTCAGCGCGAGGCGGAGGCGAACTGGATCGCGCAGCACCAGCCCGACCTCTGGGCGCGTACCGACAAGTACCTGATGCTGTCGGGCTACCTGAACTACCGCCTGTGCGGGCGCATCGTCGATTCGGTGGGCGCCCAGGTCGGCTACGTGCCATTCGACTACAAACGCGGCCGCTGGGCGGCAGCGCACGACTGGAAGTGGCAGTGCCTGGCGGTGCGGCGCGAGATGCTGCCCGAGCTGGTGCCCAGCGGCAGCCGCATCGGCGAGGTGAGCACGGCGGCATCCATCGACACCGGCATTCCCGCGGGCGTGCCGCTGATCGCCGGCGCCGCCGACAAGGCCTGCGAAGTCATCGGTGCGGGTTGCTTGAGCCCCGAGGTGGCGTGCCTGTCGTACGGCACCGCGGCGACGATCAACACGACGACGCCGCGCTATGTCGAGGCGGTGCGGTTCATTCCGCCCTACCCGGCCGCGCTGCCCGGCCACTACAGCACCGAAATCCAGATCACGCGCGGCTACTGGATGGTCAGCTGGTTCGCCCAGGAGTTCGGCCTGCACGAGCGCCAGCTCGCGTTAGCACAAGGCGTGAGCCCCGAATCGTTCTTCGACGAACTCGTGAACGCGGTGCCGCCGGGGTCGCTGGGCCTGATGCTGCAACCGTTCTGGAGCCCGGGCGTGAAGATCCCCGGGCCCGAAGCAAAAGGCGCGGTCATCGGCTTCGGCGACGCGCACACCCGCGCGCACCTGTACCGCGCGATCCTCGAAGGCCTGGCGTACGCGCTGCGCGAAGGCAAGGAGCGCATCGAGCAGCGCTCGGGAATGCGCATCGAGCGCGTGCGCGTCGCAGGCGGCGGCTCGCAAAGCGACGCCGCGATGCAGATCACCGCCGATGTATTCAACCTTCCCACCGAGCGCGCGAGCCTCTACGAGACGAGCGGTCTGGGCGCGGCGATGCTCGGTGCGGTGGGCATCGGCTGGCACGCCGACATGGCCAGCGCCGCGCGCGAGATGACGCGTGTCGGGCGCTGCTTCGAGCCCGATGCGCGCCACGCCCGCACCTACGACGAGCTCTACACGCGCGTCTACAAGGGCATGTACAAGCGCCTGGCGCCGCTGTACCGCGAGATCCGCAACATCGTCGATTGCCCGAGCGCGCTGGAATCTCAATCGTCGTCGCGACCTCCGTCGTGATCGTCGTCGTGGTCGTGGCCAGACGGCTCGCGCCGATAGATCGCGAGCGTCGCGGGCGCCGGTGCACCGCGCGCGTGGACGGGATGAGTGCCGCCGCCGGTTTCCACCGGGTGAATGCGCATTGCTGCCTGCGTGCCCCGGCGTATCCTGCGGCACGGCTTGGAGTGTGAGGCACTCTGCCGCAGTGGACTGCGCTGCTGTGCGCGTTCGCGCCGTTTCTGAACCTCGGGAGATCCCCATGCCCACCCCAGTCAAAGTCTTGCTGCTCGGCGCCTCTTACGGCTCCCTGCTGGCGACAAAACTTCTCGCCGCGGGACATGCCGTCAAGCTGATCTGCCTGCCGCAGGAGGCGGACTTGATCAATCGCGAGGGCACGCGCGTGCGCTTCCCGATCAAGGGCCGCGAAGGCTTGCTCGAGGTCGATTCGCGCACGCTGCCCGGCAAGCTCTCGGCCGATGGCCCCGGCGCGGTGGACCCGGCGCAGTACGACCTAATCGGCCTGGCGATGCAGGAACCGCAATACCGCGCCAGCGGCGTGCGCGAGTTGCTGCGCCGCACGGCGTTGGCACGTGTGCCTTGCATGTCGATCATGAACATGCCGCCGCTGCCCTACCTTTCGCGCATCCCCGGGATCACGATTTCGCAGTGCCGCGACTGCTACACCGACCCCACGGTCTGGGACGATTTCGACCCCGCCCTCATGACGCTGTGCAGCCCGGACCCACATGCGGGGC
>JANOLA010000445.1:0-3814 GCA_031419535.1 Burkholderiales bacterium
GGGCGCGAGTCACATGAACCAGGCGTTCCCGAAGGCGTGGTTCAATGCACAGGGACTGGTCTCGCTGCTGGACACCCACCAGCGACTTCTTCTCATCAACTGAACCGCCGTATGCGGAACCGCACGTACGGTGGTGTGAGAGGGCTGAGGGGGCGACCCCTCACCCTACTCGATGGAAAAACCCTTAACCCCCGAGCGGAATGCCGGTCGGTTTGATCCACCCCATCCAATAGCTGAACAGGATGAAGGCGACCAGCAGAATCGACAGCGTGACGCGCAGCGCCAGCGCGCGCATCATGTTGCCCGCCTTGGGCTTGCCGTCGCGGCCGTCGCGCATCATGAAGACACCAGCCGACGCCAGCACGATGACAATGCCGAGCAAGGCGAGCGCGATGGCGATTTTCATTGGCGCGGATTATCCGCTGCGAGTGGGCAGCGAGATGCGGAGGGCGGCATGGGCTGGCTGAACGCTCGCCAACGCAGCGTGGTGGTGGTGCTGCTGGGCGCGCTGCTGGGCGCGGCGTTGACGGCTCGGCTGGGTTGGTGGCAACTCGACCGCGCTGCGCAGAAGGCGGCGCTGCAGCGCGCGCTCCACGAGCGGGGCAGTCTGCCCGCGCTCGATGCCGCCGGATTGCCGCGCAACCCCGATGCGGCCGCGACGCAGCATTACCGGCCGGTGCGCCTGCAAGGGCAGTGGCTGGCCGACAAGACGGTTTTTCTCGAGAACCGCCCGATGAACGGGCGCGCCGGATTCGTCGTGGTCACGCCGCTGCGTCTGGACGGCGGGGCGGTACTCGTGCAGCGCGGCTGGTTGGCGCGCGATGCAAGCGAGCGCACGCGCTTGCCGCCACTGGCCACGCCCGGTGGCATGGTCAACGTGCAAGGGCTGCTGGCAGCGCCGCCGTCGCGCTTGTACGAGTTCACCGCGGCGCCCGCGAGTGGGCCGATCCGGCAGAATCTCGACCTTGCCGATTTCGCGCGCGAAACCGGGCTGGTGTTGCACCCGGTGTCGGTGCTGGAAGCCGATGCAGCCGGCAACCAAGGCGATGGCTTGCTGCGCCAATGGCCGCGCCCGGCCTTCGATGTTCAGAAGAACTATGGCTACGCCGCACAGTGGTTCGCACTGGCGGCATTGATCACGGGCCTTTATGTCTGGTTCCAACTTGTCCGACCCCGACTCCGCGCTGAGCCCTGACGACTCCCCGATGCGCCTGACGGTGCACTCGCTGCCGACGGTGGACGCAGACGCGCGCCGCACCGCGAGCGGGCGGCTGAAGATGATGCTGGTGCTGCTGGTCTGCGCGCTGCCGGTGATCGCGTCTTACCTGGCGTATTACGTGATCAAGCCGCAGGGCCGCAGCAACTACAGCGATCTCATCGAGCCGCAGCGCGCCATGCCGCGCGACTTGCCGCTCAGCGACTTGCAGGGCGCAAGCGTGAACCCGGCATCGTTGAAGGGCCAATGGTTGCTCGTCGTGGTGGCTGGCGGCGCATGCGATCCCGTCTGCGAAAAGATGCTGTGGCTGCAACGCCAGTTGCGCGAGGCGCTGGGGCGTGAGAAGACCCGCGTCGACAAACTCTGGCTCATCCCCGACGACGTGAACCCCGCGGCACGCACGCTGCAAGCCATTGCCGTCGGCGAGCCGGCGTCGGCGTTGCGCGTGCCCGCGGCGGCGTTGACGCAGTGGCTGCAAGCCGCGCCGAACCAGGGCCTTGGCGCGCACCTGTACATCGTCGACCCGATGAGCCACTGGATGATGCGTTCGCCGGCCGATCCCGACCCGGCCAAGCTCAAACGCGATTTGGAAAAACTGCTGCGCGCGTCGGCCAGTTGGGACATTGCCGGACGCGAGGCTCCGAGCGCCGCCACGCCCAGCCGATGAACACGGTCGCGCCCTATGACATGGCGCCGCTGCTGCGCCTGGCCCTGTTCGGGCTCGTGCTCGCAGCCGGGCCGTTGGCCTGGGTGTGGCTGCGCCATCGCGGCGCGGCGACCACGCAGCGCCAACGCGCGCTGACATTGCTGACCCTGTTTCTCACCTTCGATCTGGTGTTGTTCGGCGCCTTCACGCGGCTCACCGATTCCGGCCTCGGCTGCCCCGACTGGCCGGGCTGCTACGGCAACGCCAGCCCGGTGGGGGCGCGCGTGCAGATCGACGCAGCGCAGTCGGCCATGCCCACCGGGCCGGTGACGCATGGCAAGGCCTGGATCGAAATGACCCACCGCTATCTGGCCACGGGAGTGGGCGTGCTGATTCTGGCGCTGGCGGCGTCGAGCTGGGTCGCGGCGCGACGCAAGGAGTCTGCGGTCTCGCCCTGGTGGCCGACGTTCACGCTGGTGTGGGTCTGCGTGCAAGGCGCGTTCGGTGCGCTCACGGTGACGATGAAGCTGTACCCGGCGATCGTGACGCTGCACTTGTTGGGCGGGATGGTGCTGCTCGCGCTGCTTGCGGCGCAAGCGCAGGCTGATGCGCCGGCGCCCATGGCGCTGTCGGCGCGCTTGCGGGCGGCGTCCTGGGGCGTTGCGCTGCTGAGCGTGGTCCAGATCGCCTTGGGCGGTTGGGTCAGCACCAACTACGCCGTGCTCGCGTGCTCCGATTTCCCGATGTGCCAATCGAGCTGGTGGCCGGAGATGGATTTCGCCAGCGGCTTCAGCGTGGTGCGAGAACTCGGCATGTCCGCCGACGCGAGCTTGCTGCCATTCCCTGCATTGACGGCGATCCACTATGCGCACCGTCTGGTGGCCTACGCCTTGTTGCTCGCGCTGGCCGCTTTGGCGTGGGCCTTGCTCGCACAGCATCGGCCCGCGCTGCGGCGCTGGGCACACGCCTTGCTCGGCATCGCCGCCTGGCAACTCGCCAGCGGCCTCAGCAACGTGTTGCTGAACTGGCCCTTGCTCGGCGCCGTGGCGCATACCGCAGGTGCGGCGGCATTGGTGGTCGTGCTGACGCTGCTGTTGACACGGGCGGCGCAGGGCTACTGCGACTCCGCGCGCAATGGCCTTCTCGGTCATGCGCATGGGGCGACTTCGTAGAATCGCTGTTTTGCCGCTCGACCCATGTCCGAAACCCTCGCCCGCCCCATCCCCGCTGCCCGCACCGGGCTGCCCTCGCGTGCGAGTCAGTACTACGCGCTCACCAAACCTCGGGTCGTCCAGCTGATCGTGTTTTGCGCCGTGATCGGCATGCTGATGGCGGTGCCCGGCCTGCCCGATTGGCGCGTGGCGCTCGCCGCCACGCTGGGCATCTGGCTCGTAGCGGCGGCCGCGGCGGCGTTCAATTGCCTGGTCGAACAAGGCATCGACGCGAAGATGGCTCGCACCGCGTGGCGCGCAACCGCGAACGGGCAGCTGAGCAGCACCCAGACGCTGCTGTTCTCAATGCTGCTCGGTGCCACCGGCTGCCTGCTGCTGTACACCGGCGTGAATGCGCTGACGATGTGGCTGACGCTCGCCACGTTCGTCGGCTACGCCGTGATCTACACGCTGGTGCTGAAGCCGCTGACGCCGCAGAACATCGTGATCGGCGGCGCCTCGGGCGCGATGCCGCCGGTGCTGGGTTGGACCGCGATTCGCGGCGAGGTCGGGCCCGAGGCGCTGATCATGTGCCTGATCATTTTCTTGTGGACGCCGCCGCACTTCTGGGCGCTGGCGCTGTATCGAACCGAAGACTACCGGCGCTCCGGTTTGCCGATGCTGCCGGTGACGCATGGTTCGGAGTTCACGCGCCTGCACGTGCTGCTGTACACACTGGTGCTGTTCGCCGCGACGCTGCTGCCGTTTGTTTCCGGCATGAGCGGGTTCATCTACCTGGGC
>JANOLA010000446.1:0-3725 GCA_031419535.1 Burkholderiales bacterium
CAGGCCCAGCGCCCCCAGCTCGCCTTGCCCGGCCCCAACGGCACCAAGACCGCCCGCCCCCGCACCGGCCTGCGTCAGCCCCGCCAGCAACAACGCCCCAAACAGCAGCACCATGTCGGCCACCATCCCCGTGAACGACGCGACCGATACGTGGTGCCGAAATACGCTGAACATCTGTTTGGCCTTCCCTGTGTCCGAAGAATTATCGGAAGCGCCTCGCCGCGGCGTACCCCGCAACCAAGGGTGGCCCGCGCGCGTTCGTGTGCGTTGTGTGCGGGATTGGGCAGGAATCCTCGGCCGCGGCCTCCGAGGCTCGCCTGGACACCGGGCTCGTTCGGACCCTTCGGCATACTCCGGGCCCTTGAACAACGCGTCGCGTGCAATGAACTCGAGCGCCAACAGAGCCGCACTCACCACGCCATCGGCGTCAGGCGCCCGCGCTTGCGGCATGGCCGCAAGCGCGACGGTGCAGGTCGTTCGCGCCGAGCAACTCACTGCACTTGACATCGCCCAGTGGTCGGCGCTGGAAGCGCGCGCGATCGAGCCCAATGCCTACATGTCTCCGCACTTCGTGTTGCCGGCGCTGCGCTGTCTCGATCCACAAGCGAACGTCGAGATCTGGTTCGTGCGACGACTCGAAGAGGGTGATGCGGGCTTGATCGGCGTTTGCCCCTTTGTCCGCAGGCGTTGGTCGACCCGCTTTCCCTTTCCACATCTCGAGGCGTACCAGAGCGTGCACTCGTATCTCAGCGGGCCGTTGCTCCACCAGGCGCATGCGGAGCAAGCACTCGAACAGATGCTGGCGTTCGCGCTGAGTCAACCCGCCAAGGGCTTGGCCATCGTTCTGCCCTGCGTGGAGGCGCAAGGGCCGACCGCCCGGCTGATGGGCGCCTGGGGCCAGCGCCGCATGATGCAGGTGCATCGCCGCGACGAGCGTGCACGCTCGTTGCTTGTGCCGAGCCAGGCCGGGCCCGGTTCCATCAAATCAAGCCTGGGATCGAAGGTCAACGAAGTGGCGCGCAATCGGCGCCGGCTCGCTGGCGAGGGGCCGTGCGCATGGCAAGCATCGCGCCCGGCGGAACCGGCTCGAGCGATCGAGAACTTCCTGGCGCTCGAACACCGCGGTTGGAAAGCCGAAGCCGGATCTTCACTGCGCTCCAATCCCGCGCACGAGGCCTTCTTTCGCGACATGACCACCCGTTTCGCCGCCGAAGGCCGGGCCTGGTTCACCGAGCTCAGCTTGAACGGTCAAGTCATCGCATCGACCAGCAACTTCATCTCAGGCCGCGCTGGATTCGCTTTCAAGGTGGGCTGGAACGACGACTACCGCAAGTTCGGCGTGGGCATCCTCAACGAGGTCAGCCTGGTGGAAAACGCACCCGAGGTCTGTTCCGATCTGGCCTACATCGACAGCGGTGCGGCATCGGGTTCTTTCATCGATTCGCTGTGGCCGGCGCGGCGCCAATTGAGCGCGCTGGTGCTGCCCCTCGGCCGGGTCGGCCGCAGCCTCTGGCGACTTGCCGAAGCTGCCCATGCCGCCAAGGCGAGTGTGGATCGGCTCCGCCGCGGCCCGCGAAGCGCTACCGGTTCAGTCGAACCGGCTTCTCCCGCGACGAAGGCGGAACCGCTCCCACCCACCCACTGACCATGCAGATCTTCAGTCGCAGGTTCGGACCGCCGGCACGCCAAGTTCTGGGCCTGCTGCAACATCCGCAGCCCGGCAAGACGCCGCGTGCCGCGTTCCTGATGTGCCGCCCGTTCGGCCAGGAGGCGGTGCGTACCGCGCCGATCTACCGTGCGATGTCTGACCGGCTCGCGCGCGAGGGGTGTTTCGTCTTGACGATCGACTACCACGGCTGCGGCGATTCGCCCGGTGAGCCCGACGATCAGGCGCTCAGCGATTGGGCCAGCGACGCGCTCGCCGCCGATGCACAGCTGCGCGCGGATGCGCCGGGCCTGCCGCGCCATTGGTTCGCGATGGGACTGGGTGCGACGAGCGCGGCACTGGCCGCGCAGCTTTCGCAGCCGCCCGCTTCATGCCTTGTGCTTTGGGAGCCGGTCGAAGATGGGCCGAGCTACGTGGAGCGCTTGCTCGGCGCTCACCGCAGCGAACTCGCACGCGAAATGCAGCGCCCCTGGCATGTGCTCGTTTCGCGCGGCGGCGAAGCCGAGCCAGTGGCGCCGGGCAGCATCCTGGGGTTTCCGGTAGGCCAGAAGCTGCACCGCGAACTGTGCGAACTGCGTGAATTGCCGCTGCGTTCAATCGCGCAACGGGGCACGCGCTTGGTGTTGGCGCATCGGCAATCGGAACTCGGGCGCCACGCCGACGCACGGATTTCGAGCCTGACCCTGCACGCTGTCGAGACCGCTACCGACTGGTTGTCGATCGAGGCCCTTGGCACGGCCATCGTGCCGCAGGAGATACCGCGAACCTTGTTGGCGACCTTGGCAGCGACTCCCCATGAATGAACAGACGCTCATCTTCGGCGCCGACAAACATCTCGTGGGCACCGTCACGCTGCCGGCTCAGGCCAAGCCCGGTCATGCAGGCACGATGGCGTTGCTGACGAATGCCGGCGTGATCCCTCGAATCGGCCCGCACCGCTTGAACGTCAAGTTGGCCCGGCGCTTCGCCGAGCTAGGAATTGCAACGCTGCGCTTCGATCTGAGCGGCTTGGGCGACAGCCGGCGCTCCAGCTCGCGGCGCTCGACAGTCGACCAATTCACCTCCGATACGCGCTGCGCAATGGATCTGGCGCAGGCGACATTCGGCGCTGAACGGTTCTTCGCGGTCGGCTTTTGTTCGGGCGGCGACGTTGCGCATGTGACCGCATTGGAAGACGAGCGCTTGCGCGCGATCGTGATGTGGGACTCGTACGTCTATCCCACACGTGAGGCGAAACTTCGCGGCCTGCTGCATCGATTGCGGTGCAACAAGCCGGGCGCGCTCGTCCAGAAGGCATTGAAGCGCCTGAGCGGCGGCGGGCAGGCCGCGGGCGCGGCACCCGACGCGCAGCCGACCTTGGGCCCGACGATCTTCGGCCGGTCGGCGATGCCGCCGCGAGACCAGTTCGGGCGGCGAATTCGAACCCTCGTCGACCGCGGCGTGGAAATGCTGTTTCTGTACTCGGGCGGCGAGCCCCTCTGGTACAACTACGAGCGTCAGTTCCGCGACATGTTCGGCGAGTACGGGTTTGTGGACAGTGTCGGCTATGAGTATCTGCCTCGCAGCGACCACACTTTCATCCAACCGCACGCACAGGCCACGCTGATCGAGCGGGTCGAGAATTGGCTGGACACGCGCGGATTGGCCGCGATGCAAGCGGCTCGCACCGGGACGGCCACGGCCGACAGGCCGCCTTCGCTGATGGTGGCGTGAAGCGGGGCGACAGCGCCTCGCTGCCCCGGCTCGACTCGGCCGAGACGCGGCGGCTGTCCGCGCCGGCGGTGGGCCTCGAACTCTGGCGCATCGACCTTCGATTCCAGCCGTCGCCGGTGATGCAGGCTTGG
Source organism: Burkholderiales bacterium (assembly GCA_031419535.1). GTDB lineage: Bacteria > Pseudomonadota > Gammaproteobacteria > Burkholderiales > Burkholderiaceae_C > JAEMQF01. The sequence continues at coordinate 3,511 of JANOLA010000446.1, forward strand.
TTGTCGCCGCAAGAGCGCGCTCGATCGGCGCGCTTTGTCTTCGAGCGCGACCGCCGCCGCTTCGAAGCCGCCCACGCGGCATTGCGCCAACTGCTGGCCACGCGGCTCGGGTCAACACCGCAAGAGTTGGAGTTCCGCGAAGCGCAGCATGGCAAGCCGGCGTTGGACGAGACGCGCCATCCGCGACGATGCGCTTTCAATCTGAGTCACAGCGA
>JANOLA010000447.1:0-26982 GCA_031419535.1 Burkholderiales bacterium
CGCTCGAGTGCAATGCGTGCCACAAGAAGGACGACGTGCACAAGGGCGGTCTCGGGCCGAAGTGCGCCGACTGCCACAACGAGGAGCGCTGGAAGGACATCAAGTTCGACCACGCCAAGACGCGCTTCGCGCTGACCGGCAAGCACGCGGACACCAAGTGCATCGACTGCCACAAGAACAACAAGTACAAGGACACGGTTCGCACCTGCATCGGCTGTCACAAGAAGGACGACGACGGGGCCAAGGGCCACAAGGGCCAGTTCGGCGAGAAGTGCGAAACCTGCCATGGCACCAAGGCATGGAAGCCGAGCAATTTCAACCACGACAAGGACACGAAATATTCGCTGCTCGGCAAGCACAAGACCACGCCTTGCAAGGACTGCCACACCGGCCACGTGTACAAGGACAAGCTGAGCCAGGAGTGCTACGCCTGCCACAAGAAGGACGACAAGCACAAGGGTTCGCTCGGCAAGGAATGCGGCGAGTGCCACTCCGAGCGTGGCTGGAAAGAGCGCACCAAGTTCGACCACGACAAGACCGCTTTTCCGCTGCTGGGCAAACACTCGAAGGTGGAATGCAAGGACTGCCACAAGAGCACGAATTTCAAGGAGGCACCGAAGGAATGCATCGGCTGCCACCGCAAGGACGACAAGCACGAAAAGACGCTCGGCGAGAAATGCGGCGACTGCCACAACGAGCGCGACTGGAAGTCCACGCAGGGACGCTTCGACCACGAGCGCACCAAGTTCAAGCTGCGCAACGCGCACGCGTCGCCGGACAAGATCAAGTGCAACGCCTGCCACAAGGACCTGAAGAGCTTTCGCAACACGCCGCTGGATTGCTACAGCTGCCACAAGAAGGACGACAAGCACGAGGGTCAGCAGGGCCGGGCCTGCGAGAAGTGCCACAGCGACGTGTCCTGGAAGGTCGATGGCTTCGACCATGCGCGAACGCGCTTTCCGCTGACCGGGCGCCACCTGATCGCGAAATGCAAGGACTGCCACACCACTGCGCGCCATCGCGACGCGCCGCGCGAGTGTGTCGGCTGCCACAAAAAGGACGACAAGCACAAGCTCAAGTTCGGCGAGCGCTGCGAGTCGTGCCACAACACGCGCGCCTGGCCGGTGTGGGAATTCGACCATGACAAGCGCAGCTCGTTCAAGCTCGATGGAGCGCACCGCAAGGTCGCTTGCGAAGCCTGCCACCGCGAAGTGGCACCCAAAGGCAAGGACGCCGCGCCGGTGGGCAGCAACTGCGTCGCCTGCCATCGCAAGGACGACTCCCACGACGGCCAGTTCGGCGTGCGCTGCGAACAGTGTCACGCGACCAACGACTGGAAAAAGGTTCTCGATCGGCACCGCAGCCAGTTCGACGCGCCCTCGTTCGGTTCGAGCTGGGCACTCGCCGCGCTGGTCGGCCAGGCGAGCCTGTTCCAGCGCCGCGCCGAGCAGCACGTGAACTTCAGCGAAGGACGAAGCCCATGAATCTCACCGGGATCTTGTCGATCGCGTCTCGCGCCGCGCACGCCATGTTGGCCATGCTGCTCGCCTGCGCCGCGGGGGCGGCCCTGGCGCAAACGGCGAAGCCCAGTTTCGACCACCTGAAGACGGGTTTCGCGCTGACCGGAACCCACATCGCGCAGCGCTGCGAATCGTGCCATCAGCTGGGTGTGTTCAAGGGCACGCCGCGCGATTGCGCCAGTTGCCACACGCCCGGCGCGCGGCTCGCGCGCGCCAACGTGGTGATGCCCGACAAACACATCCCGACACAGCTGGGCTGCGATTCGTGCCACAACACCCAGTCGTTCACCGGCGCCAAATTCAGCCACACCGGCGTGCCGCCGGGAACCTGCGGCAGTTGCCACGGCGCGGGGCGCGCCACCGGCAAGTCGGCAGGGCATGTGGTGACTTCCGCGCCTTGCGACACCTGCCACAAGACCGCCGCGTGGCGGCCGGCTTCGGCGTTCAACCATGTGGGTGTCGTCGCCGGCACCTGCGCCACCTGCCACGGCGTCACGGCCAAGGGCAAGACGGCGCTGCACATCCCGACCAGCGTGCCGATCTCAATGCCCTCGTGCGACAACTGTCACCGCGCCGGCTTCACGGCGTTCGTGCCGGCCCGGTTTCATGGCAGCGCGACGGTCAGCGCATCGTGCGCGACCTGCCATACCGGCGGCTTCTCGCGCGCGGTGGGCAAGCCCAACACGCCCGTGCACGCCAACGTGACGGTGTGCGAGAGCTGCCACAAGTCCACCGCGAGCTGGCTCGGTGCGAAAGTCGATCACAGCCCGTTCAACGCGCTGACGAATTGCGGCGGCTGCCACAACGGCACGTCGGCCACGGGCCGGTCGGTGGCCACGCACATTCCGGTGGGCACGAACAATTGCATCGCCTGCCACAACACGACAGCGTGGCGCCCCACCACTTGGGACCACACCCAGGTGCCGGTCGCGGCCCAGTGTTCCACCTGCCACAGCGGTGCGAACCCGCCCGCCGACGCGCGCCACGCCGCACACGTGCCGTATCAGACCGTGGCCGGCCTGGTGGCGCCGAACTGCGACACCTGCCACAAGAGCGCGCTGAGCGCCTGGAAACCCGCGAAAGTGCACAGCAACGTCGCCGTGATCGGCGGCTGCGCGAACTGCCACACGGGTGCGTTCGCGCCCGCGGTGGGCCGCTCGTCGACCCACGTCGCCATCGGCTCGGCGGCCTGCGAGTCGTGCCACAAATCGACGGTGAGCTGGGCGACGACGGGCAAGCCCGACCACAGCGCATTCGCACCCACGATGAACTGCACGACGGCTGGCTGCCATGGCAACGGAGCCAGCGGCAAGTCGAGCACGCACATCCCGACAGGCAGCGTCGTCACCACCTGCGGCAGTTGCCACGGCACGACGTCGTGGCGCCCAGCCACCTTGTGGAACCATACGCAGTTGCCCGTGACCGGCCAGTGTTCCACCTGTCACAGCGGCCTGTTCCCGCCGGCGGACGGGCGAACCATTGCCCACGTGCCCTACGCCGCGCTGGGCGGGGCGGTGGCGAATTGCGACACCTGCCACAAGGGCGGAACCGTCGCGTGGAAGACCTCGGCGAGGGTGCACGCCAACCTGACGATCGCAAGCAACTGTACGAGCTGCCACACCGGGCAGTACCCGCCTGCCGCGGGCAAGTCGACGACCCACGTCACCACGAACGCGGCGTGCGAGACCTGCCATACCTCCACGCTCACCTGGCTCGGCGCCAGGATCAACCACAGCACGTTCACCGCGGCAACGAACTGCGCGAGCTGCCACACCGGCGGCACGGGCGCGACCGGCAAGGCCCTGAACCACGTTCCGGTGGGGGCGACGAACTGTTTCTCGTGCCACGGCACGGTGGTCTGGCGGCCGTCGAAGTGGAACCACACCCAGGTTCCCGTGGCGGCCCAGTGTTCGACCTGCCACACGGGAGGCTTCCCGCCGGCCGACGGGCGCTCGGTGACGCACATTCCGCACGCGACCGTCACCGCATCGGCCGCCGCCAACTGCGATGCCTGCCACACCATTTCCACGGTGTGGACCGGCGCGCGGCTGCACAGCAGGTTCACGCTGAGCACGCAGTGTGCCAACTGCCACCTGGGCAACTACGTACCGGGACAGCGCAAGCCGACGAATACCACGCACGCGACGATCACCGGCAACTGCGAGTCCTGCCACAAGTCCACGGCCAACTGGCTCACCGTGACCTTCGCGCACAACGCGTCCAACGCGGTGGGCACGGGCACCTGCGACACCTGCCACGCTCCTCCGGGCACCGCGAGAACGAAGCCCGCCACGCACATTCCGGTGCCCGCCGGCACCGCGAAGTGCGACTCGTGCCACCGCTCGCAGGCCAGCTTCGCGACCGCGGTGACGATGAACCATGCCGTGGTCACCGCGGCCACCTGCAAATCGTGCCACAGCGGCGCCTATCTGACGCAAGGCGTGGTCGGTGCGCTCGCCAAGCCGACGAATCACATTCCCGAGGCGACACAACTGTTGAACGGCGCGGCGATGGACTGCAAGGCTTGCCACACCGGAACAACGGCGTGGACGACGCTGCGGATGAATCACAATGCCAGCCTCGGCGGAGGATCGGGCTGGTGCAAGGGTTGCCACACCTCTGGTCAGGCATTCCTGGGGAGCATGAACAAGAAATCGCTGACCCACGAGCGCAAGACGCCGCTGCAGATCGACTGCTCGGAGTCGGGCTGCCACCGGCCGCTGGGCAATCGCGGGTCGGCATACAACTCCTGGTAGACGCAGCCTGAACGAGGCGTTGGCGAAACGTCGCAGACCTGGGCAACGCCGGTTGGCGGCGGACCGCCGCACGATCGACAGCATCGCAGAGAGACAAGGAAAAGAGCAAGCGTGAAGACGATCGTTCGGTGGTGCTTCGCCCTCCTGGCATTGGCCTGCGGCCACCCTGCCGCGCAGGCCCAGATGGTCGACGACGCCGAGCTGCGCGCTGACGGCGCCGACGCGGTGCTGGTGGTGCGGTTCGCGACGCCGATCCAGTTGCTGCGCTCGGCGGGCGCGCCGCGCGGCGAATTGGCGCAGGTGTTCTACGAGCTGCTGCCCGCGCGCAACCTGCCGCGCTCCGTGCCCTCGGAGCGACGCATCGCGGCGTTCGGCTTGCCGCAAATGATCGTCGCCGATGACGGCGTGGCCCGCGCCGGCCAGGGCCGCAGACTGACGATTCGCTTCGCGCCGGCAGCTCGGTTTCAGGTCCGAGCCGGCAAAGACAACCGCGGTATCGAAGTGGTCCTCGAGGGGCTGGGTGCGGCGTTGCGCGCCGCGTCCAGAATTCCGCCGCTGCCGCTGGCCGATGCAACGCGGCGTTACGTCGTCGCGATGCAAAGTTCGGGCGACCCGAACATCCAGCTCGAGGCACCGATTCCCGCCTCGATGCAGGACTTCGACGTCTTCAGCTCGCGGCGCGTGATCGACGGCCGAACGGTGTTCGACCTGAACCTGGGCTACTTCGCGACCCAGCCGGACGCCGAGCGCGCGCGCAGCGTGCTGCTGCGCCGATTTCCGCAGGCCGCGGTGGTGGCGTTGCCGGTGCTGCCGTCAGAGCAAGCGCCGGTCGCGCGCGCCGCGCCGGTGGCTTCGCCCACCGCGGCGCCTTCGACGCCAGCTTCGCCCTTGGGGCTGATTATTCCCGCCGCGCCGGCCGTGCCCGTGCCACTGCCGCCGCTCGCCGCGCCGGCGCCTGGCACGTCGCCCGCGCCTGCGACCGCAACCGCAACCGCAACCGCAACCGCACCGCCCGGCACGCCAGCCGCAGGCCAGGTCGCACTTTCCCCGTCGGCCTCGGCCGCCGGCGCTGCGGCCCCAGCCGACGCACCACGCGCGGTAGGCGCGCCCGACACCGGGCCGATCGCGACCGCCGAGCAAGTGAACGCGCAAGCCGCGGCGCTGATGCGGCGCGCCCAGACGGCCTTCGACAAGGCCGACCACCCGGCAAGCATCGAAGCTTTGAACGCAGTGCTCAACCTGCCGCCCAACCCATCGTCGCGCCGCGCCCAGGAACTGATCGCGACGACGCGTTTGCGACAAGGCGACACGGTGCGTGCGCGCGCCGAACTCGAACTCTTCTTGAAGCTGTACCCGCAAGGCGCCGACAGCGACCGCGCGCGCCAAGCGCTCGCCACATTGCCGGCAGCCGCGCCGGCGGCCGCGGCGGCCGCGCGGCCGCGCCCGGCGGTGCAGCCGACGACGACGCTGAATGCCTCGCTGGCGCAGTACTACTTCGGCGGCAAGTCGAAGACCCGCACCCAGGACTTTCAGGACTCGGCAATCGCGGGCCTGCCGCCGTCGATCTCCGAAAACACCGTGTCGGACACCGACCAGAGCCAGTTGCAGAGCAACGCCGACGTCTCCTGGCGCCACCGCGACGCCGAACAGGACCTGCGCTTCGTGTTTCGCGACACCTATTCCTACGACCTGCTGAACCACGCCAAGAGCAAGAACCGCTTGAGCGCGCTGTATGTCGACCACCGCTTTCTTACGCTGGGCACGAACCTGCGCGTGGGGCGCCAGTCCCCCAGCGGCGGCGGCGCACTCTACCGGTTTGACGGCGTGCAGGCCGGCTACAGCTTCGCGCCGAAGTGGCGCGTCAACGGCGTGTTCGGCATCCCTGCCGAGAAACTGCTCGATGCGAAGCGCAGCTTCTACGGCGCATCGATCGACGCCGAAGCCTTGACCGATCAGATCAGCGGCAGTGTCTACGGTACCCAGCAGATCATCGACAACCAGATCGACCGCCGCGCTGTCGGCACCGAGCTTCGCTTCTTCAGCGGTGGCGTTTCGGCGTCGGCCCAGCTCGACTACGACGTGCTGATCAAGGCGCTCAACGTCGCCGCGTTTCAAGGCACCTGGCAGTTCGCCGACTCGACCATCGTGAACACGCTCTACGACAAGCGCGCCGTGTCGCCGTTGACGCTGGGCAACCTGCTGTTCTTCCCGAGCTCGATTTGCGCCCCCCTGCCGCTCGTCGGGCCGCCGAGGGCGGCGACGCGCGTGTCCGAGCTGCTTCAGCAATGCACCTTGGAAGACTTGAGGCTCCAGGTCAAAGCCGTCACCGCGTACCAGCAGCAAGCCTTGCTCGGAATGACGACGCCGATCGCGAAGCAGTGGCAATGGGGCGCCGACGTTCGCCTGGCCAACGTCGGTCCGGTACCGCCGGTTCCGAGCATCGACTTCCCCGGCAGCCCGAGCACGGGCAAACAATGGAGCATGAGCACGCAGTTCATCGGCAGCAACCTGTACTCGGCGCGCGACTCGCATGTGTGGAGCCTGACCTACCTGACCGGGCCGACGATGAATGCGCACCTGATCTCGTACAACAATCTGTCGTCGTTCGACACGTTCTGGCAGGTCGAGCCTTCGTTTCGCTACTACAGCCAGAAAGACATCAACGGCACGCGCAGCCAGCGCTGGTCGCCCGGACTGCGGCTCACGGTGCGCCCGGTGCCGACGGTGTCGCTCGAATCCGACCTGGCGTATGAGCGCTCGAAGACGCAGTCCGAGGTCCCCGGCTCGTCGCCGCGATCGACGACCACGCAGACGGCGGAGCGCTTCTTCTACTTTCTCGGCCTGCGCTACGATTTCTGATCCGATGCTGCTACCCACCTTGCGCGCCGAAGGTCTCGCCTACCGGCGCGGCAACCAGGCGCTGTTCACGAACCTCAGCTTCGATGTCGCGTCGGGCGAGATGGTCTGGCTGCGCGGCCACAATGGGCGCGGCAAGACGAGCCTGCTGCGCCTGCTCTCCGGGCTGGCGCAACCCGATGCCGGGCGCGTCACCTGGGGCGGCGCGGAGCTCGGCGCGGCGCCTGACTTCAGCGCGCAGCGCACCTACATCGCCCACGCGAACGCCTTGAAAGACGACCTGAGCGCCTTCGAATCGTTGCAATTCCTCGCCGCGCTGCACGGGCGGGAGGCCGCGCCGGCCGCGGTGTCCGCTGCGTTGTCGCGCTTGGGGCTGGGGCAGCGCCAGCGCTCGCCGGTGCGCACCTTGTCGCAAGGGCAACGGCGGCGCGTCGCGCTCGCCCGCCTGGCGCTGGAAAGTGCTGCCGGCCTGTGGGTGCTCGACGAACCCTTCGACGCGCTCGACGTGCAGGGCATCGCCGCGGTCAATGAGTTGCTCGAACAGCACCTGGCGCGCGGTGGCAGCGTGGTGCTCACGAGCCACCAGCCCTTGAGCATTTCCGCGGTGGTGCCGCGCCTGCTCGAGTTGCACCGGGCGGTGCCATGATGCGCAGCGGCTTCGCGGTCATCGTGCGGCGCGATCTGCGGCTGGCGGCGCGGCGCCGCATCGACGCGCTGCTGCCCGTGGTCTTCTTCCTCGTCGCTGCGAGCCTGTTTCCGCTGGGCGTCGGGCCCGAGCCGCAGGTGCTGCGCCAGATCGGCCCCGGGATCGTCTGGGTCTGCGCGCTGCTCGCGACGATGCTGTCGCTGGGCAGTCTGTACGCGGGCGACCATGCCGACGGTTCGCTCGAACAGATGCTGCTGTCGGGGCACTCGGGCGTGCTGATCGCCGCCGCCAAGGCGTTCGCCCACTGGGTGTTGACGGGGCTGCCGCTGATCGCGGCGTCGCCGCTGCTCGGCCTGCTGTTCGACATGGGCATTGAGGCCATCGCGACCCTGGTGCTCTCGCTGCTGCTCGGCACCCCGATCCTCAGCCTGCTCGGCAGCGTGGGCGCGGCGCTCACGCTGGGCCTGCGCAGCGCCAGCGTGCTGCTGCTGCTGCTGGTGCTGCCGCTGTGCATTCCGGCGCTGATTTTCGGTGCCGGGGCAGTGGCGGCGGTCGATGCCGGCATGTCGGCGCGCGGCCACCTGTCATTGCTCGGCGCGATACTGCTGCTCACAATTCTGGGTGCTCCGCCGGCCGCCGCGGCTGCACTGCGGATATCGACGGCATGATCCAATCCAGCGTTTCCGACGTTGGCGCATCGGCGGCATGCCGCCCGCGCCTGAACGACACAAACCCATGACTGCCTCTGTCCGAGCTTTTACTTTCGCGGCGCCCTCGCGGTTTTACGCACTGTCGGGGGCGCTGATCCCGTGGCTGTGGGCGCTGACGATCGGGCTCGCCGTCGCGGGCCTGTACGTCGGGTTCTTCGTCGCGCCGACCGACGCGACGCAGGGCGACGCCTACCGCATCATCTTCATCCACGTGCCGGCGGCGTGGATGTCGATGCTGCTCTACCTGGTGATGGCGTTCTGGGCAGCGATCGGCTGGGCCTTCAAGGCGCGCCTGGCGTCGATGGTCGCGCGTGCGATCGCACCCACCGGTGCGATGTTCACGTTCCTCGCGCTGTGGACCGGCTCGTTCTGGGGCAAGCCGACCTGGGGCACCTGGTGGGTCTGGGACGCGCGCCTGACGTCGGAGCTGATTCTGCTGTTCCTGTACCTGGGCTTCATCGCGCTGGTCGAAGCGATCGACGACGTGCGCCGCGCCGACCATGTCGGTGCGCTGCTGGCCGTGGTCGGCGCGGTCAACGTGCCGATCATTTATTTTTCGGTGCGCTGGTGGAACACCTTGCACCAGGGCGCAACGATCAGCGCAACCGCCGCGCCGAAGATGGCGAGCACGATGCTCACCGCGATGCTGCTGATGACGTTCGCGTTCTGGGCCTACGCCTTCGCGGTCGTGTTCATGCGCGCGCGCGCCATCGTGCTGGAGCGCGAGCGCGACCACGACTGGGCGCTTGACCTGCATCAAGGCCGTCCAGCGGCCCGGAGTGCATCATGAACTGGAACAGCGCTTCGGAATTTTTCGCGATGGGCGGCTACGGCCGTTACGTGTGGGGTTCCTACCTCGCCGCGTTGGCCGTGATGGCCCTCGAGCCTTGGCTCGCCGCGCGGCGTCACGCCAGGGCTCGCAACGAGATCGGCTCAACCATGGGTCAGGAGGAACAGACATGAAACCGCGACACAAGCGCATTGCCATCGTGATCGGTGGGCTCGCCCTGGTGGGCGGCGCGGTCGGCTTGGTGCTGAATGCGTTCCAGAGCAATCTGGTGTTTTTCTACTCGCCCACGCAGGTGGCGGCGCAAGAAGCGCCGCTGGGCAAGACTTTCCGCCTGGGCGGTCTGGTGGAGGCGGGCAGCGTGAAGCGCGACGGATTGAACGTCAACTTCGTCGTCACCGACACCGTGAAGACGACGCCGGTGCGCTACCAAGGCATCCTGCCCGACCTGTTCAAGGAGGGCAAAGGAATCGTCGCGCAAGGCCAACTGCGCAACGGAGTGTTCGAGGCGCGCGAGGTGCTCGCCAAGCATGACGAGAACTACATGCCGCCTGAAGCCGCGGCCGCGCTCGAGCGCGCCGCCAAGGTGAACCAAAAAGCCGGCTCGACGCTGGTGCAGGAGAGCAAACCATGATCCCGGAACTCGGCCACTTCGCGCTCTGGCTCGCGCTCGGCGTCTCGCTCGTGGTCGGCGTGGTGCCGATGCTTGGCGCGCAGCGCGCTCGCTCCGAGTGGATGGCGCTGGCACGGCCGGCCACATTGCTGCTGTTCGGGTTGGTGGCGATCGCGTTCGCCTGCCTGACGCTGAGCTTTGTCGCCCACGACTTTTCGGTGCTCTATGTCGCGTCGAACTCGAACTCAGCATTGCCGCTGCCGTATCGCATCGCCGCGGTCTGGGGCGGCCATGAAGGCTCGCTGTTGCTGTGGGTGTTGATGCTGTGCGGCTGGATGCTCGCCGTGGCGCGCTTCAGCCAGCACCTGCCGGCGGCGGTGCTGGCGCGCATCCTGGCCGTGATGGGCCTGGTCACGCTGGGTTTCCTGCTGTTCATGTTGCTCACGTCGAACCCGTTCGACCGGCTCTGGCCCGCTGCACCCGACGGCCGCGACCTGAACCCGCTGCTGCAAGACCCGGGCATGGTGATTCACCCGCCGCTGCTCTACATGGGCTATGTCGGCTTTTCCGTCGCGTTCGCGTTCGCGATCGCGGCGCTGATCGGCGGCAACCTCGACGCCAATTGGGCGCGCTGGACGCGCCCCTGGACGACGATCGCGTGGATGTTCCTGACGATCGGCATCGCGCTGGGAAGTTGGTGGGCTTACTACGAACTCGGCTGGGGCGGCTGGTGGTTCTGGGACCCGGTGGAAAACGCCTCCTTCATGCCGTGGCTGGTGGGCACGGCCCTGATCCATTCGCTGGCCGTGACGGAAAAGCGCGGCAGCTTCAAGTCGTGGACCGTGTTGCTCGCGATCATGGCGTTTTCGCTGTCCTTGCTCGGCACCTTCCTCGTGCGCTCGGGCGTGCTGTCGTCGGTGCACGCCTTTGCCACCGACCCGAAACGCGGCCTGTTCATCCTCGCCTTCCTCGTGATCGCGATTGGCGCCTCGCTCGTGCTCTACGCCTGGCGTGCGCCGCAGGTGGGGCTGGGCGCGCGCTTCGAGCTGGTGTCGCGCGAAACCGCGCTGCTCGCGAACAATGTGCTGCTCGTCGTCGCCGCTTCGGCGGTGCTGCTCGGCACGCTCTATCCGCTGGCGCTCGACGCGCTGGGCATGGGCAAGATTTCGGTGGGCCCACCGTACTTCGACAGCGTGTTCATGCCTCTGATGGCGCCGGCCATTTTCCTGATGGGCATCGGCCCGCTGGCGCGCTGGAAGAGCGCGCAACTGCCCGACCTGGCGCTGCGCCTGCGCTGGGCGCTCGGCGTGGCCGTGGTCGCCGCGCTCGCGAGTGCCTGGCTCGCGGGCGAGATTTCGCTCGTCGGCACCTGCGGCTTGCTGATGGCGTACTGGATCGTCGCGGCGCTGGCCACGCACTTGCTCGAAAGCGTCTGGCCCAAGGGCGCGAAGCTGGCCGACGCACCCGGGCGCTTCAAGCTGATCGCGCGCGCAACCTACGGCATGATGTTCGCGCACCTGGGTGTGGCGGTGTTCTGCTTCGGCGTGGCGATGGTCAAGTCGTACGAGATCGAGCGCGACGTGAAGATGGCCATCGGCGACAGCACGACGCTGAGGGGGTACACCTTCACGTTCCGCGGCGCGCGCGAAGTGCAGGGGCCGAACTATGTGGCGATGCAGGGCCTGATCGAGGTCACGCGCGACGGCCGCAAGATCAACGAGCTGTTCCCCGAGAAACGCATCTACCGCGTGCAGCAGAACACGATGACGGAAGCCGCCATCGACACCGGCTTCACGCGCGACCTGTACGTCGCGCTCGGCGAAAGCGTCGACGACGGCAAGGCCTGGATCGTGCGCGTCTACGTCAAGCCCTTCATCGACTGGATCTGGGGCGGCGCGTTCATGATGGCGCTGGGCGGTCTGCTCGCCGCGACAGACCGGCGCTACCGGGCGAAACGGCGCGCTGAAGAAGGCGTGCCCGGCGCGCTGGGAGCCGCGGCATGAAGTCGCTGCGCTTCCTGATTCCACTCGGCCTGTTCATCGTGCTCGTCGGCTTTCTCGCCGTGGGCCTGAAGCTCGACCCGCGCGAGGTTCCGTCGCCGTTGATCGGCAAGCCAGCGCCGAAGTTCGCGCTGCCGCTGCTGGCCAATCCGGGCCAGACGCTGCGCCGCGAAGACCTGCTCGGCAAGGTCTGGATCCTCAATGTCTGGGCCTCGTGGTGCGCGGCGTGCCGCGACGAACATCCGCTGCTGGTGGAATACGCCCGCAGCAAGCGAGTGCCGATCTACGGCCTGAACTACAAAGACACGCGCGAGGCCGGCCAGCAATGGCTGGCGCGTTTCGGCAACCCGTATGACGCGTCGCTGTTCGACCAAGACGGGCGCGTCGGCATCGACTGGGGCGTGTACGGCGTGCCGGAAACCTTTGTCGTCGACCGTGACGGCACGATCCGCTTCAAGCACATCGGCGCGCTCACGCCGACGATCCTGCGCGAGCGCATCGAGCCTCTGCTGAAGCAACTCAATGTCTAGCGCGATTTCCGGAGCAGTTGTTCGAGCGCTCGCCGCGCTGTGCCTGGGCTGCACGCTGGGCGCGGCAGCGGCGAAAGAAGCGCCGCCCGCGGCCGCCGACCCGGTGCTCGAAAAACGCGTGCTCGCGCTGGCTGCCGAACTGCGTTGCCTGGTGTGCCAGAACCAGACCATCGCCGATTCGACCGCGCCCCTGGCCGAAGACCTGCGGCGCCAGGTGCGCGAGATGATCGCGCGCGGCGAGTCCGACAAGCAGATCATCGACTTCATGACGCAGCGCTACGGCGACTTCGTGCTGTACCGCCCGCCGCTGAAAGGCACGACCGCGCTGCTCTGGTTCGGCCCGTTCGCGCTGCTGCTCGGCGGCTTGACGATCTTCGTGGTCGTGCTGCGCCGGCGCAGCCGGCTCTCCGCCGACAGGTTCGAGCCGGACGAACCCGAAGGCGCGCAACCAGACGCACCACAAGACGCACCCGCTGCCCCACGCTGACCGCACCCATGCAAGCATCGATCGACACATTGAAAGCGCAGTTGCTGCAGCTCAAGCAGCTGCACAAAGCCGGGGCCTTGGGTCAGGCGGAATACGACAGCAGCAAGGCGGGGCTGGAGCGGCGCCTGCTCGACTTGGTGTTGGCAGCACCGAGTTCGGCGGGTGCCGCGCCCGCCTCTGTGCCCGCTTCGCCCGTTGATGCCGTCGCCGTTTCGGGCGGTGCCCCTGCGCCTGCGGCGGTTCGCCACTCCGCTGGCAACTTGCCCCCTGTCGGCTCAGTGCCAGCATTGCCCTCGCGCCGCTTCCTGGCCTTGCTCGGCGTTGCCGTGCTCGCGGTGGCGGCGGGTGGCTATGCCTGGACCGGCTCGCCATCGCTGCTGAGCGCGAGCCCGGCGCGCGCGGCTGCGGCTGCGGCTGAGGCTGCGGGCCACGAAAACGCGGCGCCATCGCACACCGTCGGCGCCGAGCAGATCGCGCAGATGACGGAGCGCCTCGCGCAGCGCCTCAAAGAGCAGCCGCAAGACGCGCAAGGCTGGGCCATGCTCGGGCGTTCCTACTCGGTGCTCGGGCGCAACGACGAAGCCGTGAAGGCCTACCGAACGGCCATCGAGCAGCAGGGCGACGACGCAGCGTTGATCGCCGATTTCGCCGACGCACTGGCGGTGCAGAACAACCGCGTGCTCGCCGGTGAGCCGATGAAGTGGGTGCGCCGCGCGCTCGAAATCGACCCGAAGAACGTGAAGGCGCTCGCCCTGGCGGGCACCGACGCGTTCGATAGCAAAAACTTCGTGGGCGCGGTCAAGCTGTGGGAGAAGCTGCTGGAGCACGGCCCGAGCGACGCCGGCTTCGCGGAACAGGTGAAGGCCAGCATCGCCGAGGCGCGTGAGCGAGGTGGCCTCGGCCCATCTGCACAGCCTGGTGCACCGGCACAACCTACCGCGCCAACCATGCCGCGAGCCAACGCCACCCAGGTGCCAGCGGGGCCGGCGGCGAACCCCGCGCAGCCAGCGCCGGCCACGCCGGGGACACAGGCCGCGCAAGCCCCGCAGGCTACCTTGGCCGCGAGCGTGAGCGGAACCGTGAGCCTGAGCGCGGCGCTCGCCGCCAAAGCTGGCCCGGACGATACGGTGTTCATCTTCGCGCGCCCGGCCGACGGCTCGCGCATGCCACTGGCCGTGCTGCGCAAGCGCGTGCGCGACTTGCCGGTGCGCTTCACGCTGGACGACAGCATGGCGATGTCGCCCGCGGCCAAGCTGTCGGGTTCGCCGCGCGTGATCGTCGCGGCGCGCATCAGCAAGAGCGGCGAGGCGATGTCGTCGCCGGGCGACCTGGTGGGGCAGGTCGGGCCCGTTGCGCTGGGAAGCACGGGTCTCGCGGTCGAGATCGGAAGCGAAGTCAAACCCTGAGTCACCGGCGGGCTCACCCGCAAAGCCCAGCCGCAAAGCTCATCGGTCAGGCGCCAAACCGCGCCGATGCCCCACTCTCACCAGCGAGGCGCTGCGCGAATTCGCCGCGCGGTCGTCGCCAATAATTCAAAGCATGGACTACATCTACCTGTACATCGCCGTCATCGGCTTCGTGATCGTGCTGTACATGCGGCGGCAGCACCGCATTCACCAGAGTCATTCGGCGGAACTGAAAGCGTCCGTCGACGGCGGCCTGGCCGAGCCGCCGTCGCTGCACCCGGTGGTGAACAACGTGCGCTGCATCGGCTCGGGCGCGTGCGTCAAGGTCTGCCCCGAAGAGGCGCTGGGCATCGTGCGCGGCAAGGCGGTGCTGGTCAACGCCGCGGCGTGCATCGGCCACGGTGCGTGCCGCCTGGCGTGTCCGGTGGACGCGATCAGCCTCGTGTTTGGCACGGAAAAGCGCGGCATCGACATTCCCGAGGTCAGCCCGGAGTTCGAGACCAACGTCTCGGGCATCTTCATCGCCGGCGAGCTCGGCGGCATGGGCCTGATCCGCAAGGCCTGCGAGCAAGGCCGGCAGGCGATGGAGACGATACGCAAGAGAAATGGGAGCACCAAAGCAAGCGGCAAAACCGACTTCGATGTCGTGATCGTCGGTTGCGGGCCTGCCGGTTTTTCAGCCGGGCTGGCGGCGATGCAGCACAAGCTGCGCTACAAGTTGATCGAGCAGGAAGACTCGCTCGGCGGCGCGGTCTACCACTACCCGCGCCAGAAGATCGCGATGACGGCGCCGGTGGACCTGGCCCTGATCGGCAAAGTCAAGTTCGGCGAAGTGCAGAAAGAAAAGCTGCTCGAGTTCTGGATCGGCGCGATGGCGAAGACGGGATTGAAGATAACGTTCCGCGAACGCATGGAAGGCATCGAGCAGGCGAACGGCGGCTTCGTCGTGAGCACCGACCGCGGCAAATACACCGCCAACAGCGTGCTGCTCACGATGGGGCGCCGCGGCACGCCGCGCAAGCTCGACGTTCCCGGCGAAGAGTCGGCCAAGGTGGTGTACCGCCTGATCGACCCGGCGCAATATGCGAAGCAGGCGGTGCTGGTGGTGGGCGGCGGCGACAGCGCGCTCGAGGCGGCGATCACGATTTCGCAGGAACCCGGCACCGACGTAACGATCTCGTACCGCAGCGAGTCGTTTTCGCGCGTCAAGCAGAAAAACCGCGCCGACCTCGAGAAACAGCAGGCGGCGGGGCGCTTGCGGGTGCTGCTCAAGTCCGGTGTCAAGCAGATCCACGAAAAGGAAGTCGAGATCGAGTTCGAGGGCGCCGTGAAGCGCTATCGCAACGACGCCGTGATCGTCTGCGCGGGCGGTTTGTTGCCCACACCGCTGCTGCAGAAGATCGGAATCCGCTTCGATACCAAGTTCGGCACGGCCTGAGAGTTTGAGAGTCTCTGGGCTGAATCGACGATGGACTACATCTACCTGTACGTTGCCATCGTCGCCGTGGCGCTGCTGCTCTACATGCGGCGCCAGCACCGCATCCGCAAGGCGCACGCAGCCGCGCTGAAATCCTCGATCAAGGGCGGCACAGCCGAGCCGCTGTCGCTGCACCCGGTGGTGGACCACGTGCGCTGTATCGGCTCGGGTGCGTGCGTCAAGGCCTGCCCCGAACAGGCGCTGGGCATCGTGCGCGGGCAGGCGGTGCTGGTCAACGCCGCGGCGTGCATCGGCCACGGTGCGTGCCGCCTGTCGTGCCCGGTGGACGCGATCAGCCTGGTGTTCGGAACCGAAAAGCGCGGCATCGACATTCCCGAAGTCAGCCCCGAGTTCGAGACCAACGTTCCCGGGGTGTTTATCGCCGGCGAGCTGGGCGGCATGGGCCTGATCCGCAAGGCCTGCGAGCAGGGCCGTCAGGCGATCGAGACGATTCGCCAGAGGAGTGGGAGTGCCAAGGCCGGCGGCAAGGCCGATTTCGACGTGATCATCGTCGGCGGCGGCCCGGCCGGCTTTTCCGCGGGCCTCGCGGCGATGCAGCACAAGCTGCGCTACAAGCTGATCGAGCAGGAAGATTCGCTGGGCGGCGCGGTCTACCAGTACCCGCGCCAGAAGGTCACGATGTCGGCGCCGGTGAAGCTGGCGCTGATCGGCAAGGTCAAGTTCGGCCAGATGCACAAGGAAAAGCTGCTCCAATTCTGGGTCGGCGCGATGAACAAGACCGGCCTGAAGATCGCATTTCGCGAGCGCATGGAGGGCATCGAGCAAGCGAACGGCGGTTTTGTCGTGCGCACCGATCGCGCTCAGTACCGCGCGAACAGCGTGCTGCTCGCGCTCGGCCGGCGCGGCACGCCGCGCAAGCTCGACGTTCCGGGCGAGGAATCCGCCAAAGTCGTGTACCGCCTGATCGACCCCGCGCAATACGCCCACCAGGCGGTGCTCGTGGTGGGCGGCGGCGACAGCGCGGTCGAGGCGGCGATCGCGATCTCGCGGCAACCCGGCACCGACGTGATGCTGTCGTACCGCGGCGAGCCGCTGACGCGCGCCAATCGGAAGAACCGCGCCGACCTCGAGACACAACGCGCTGCGGGGCGCCTGCGCGTGCTGCTCGAGTCCAAGGTCAAGCGGATCCACAAACAAGAAGTCGAGATCGAAGTCGACGGCCTGGTGAAGCGCTTTCGCAACGACGCCGCGATCGTCTGTGCCGGCGGCCTGCTGCCCACGCCGCTGCTGCAAAGAGTGGGGATCCGCTTCGATACCAAGTTCGGCACGTCTTGAGCACAATGCGGGTCGACGCTACAGCCAACCTTCCGCCAAGGCCAGATCAATGCGACTGCTGCTGCTCGAAGACGACCCGATCCTCGGCGAGGGCCTGCGCGATTTTTTGCAGCACGAAGGCCATGTGGTCGACTGGGTCGTGCGGCTGCTCGACCTGGAGCGCGTGCGTGACACGCCTTTCGACGTTCTGCTCGTCGATTGGCAATTGCCCGACGGTTCCGGCCTGAATTGGGTCAAGTCGCTGCGCGATGTCGGCGACGCGACGCCGGCGATCATGATGACGGCGCGCGACTTGCTGGAAGATCGCATTCGAGGCCTGGACACCGGTGTCGACGACTACCTGGTCAAGCCGTTTCGTCCCGAAGAGCTCGCTGCAAGGATTCGCGCGGTGCGCCGGCGCGCCGTCGGGTCCGCGAGTTCGCGCCTCGTGTTCGGCAAAATGGAAGTCGACTTGGCGACCAAGGTGGTGTCGGTCGCCGGCGTGCCGGCGGAGCTGACGGTGCGCGAATGGTCTCTGATCGAAGCCCTGGCGCTGCGCGCCGGCCAGTTCGTCTCGAAACACGATCTGGAGCGCCTGTTCCGCAGGGGCGACGACAGCGACGCCGCGAGCAATGCCCTGGAAGTGCACGTGCACAACCTGCGCCGCAAACTGGGCCGCGAGGCCATCGAGACGGTGCGTGGCCGCGGCTATCGGCTGGCAACGTGACCGAGGTTCGACCGAAGTCGATTCAGTCGCGCCTGAGCTGGCTGTTGGTCGGCGTCGCGCTGGCTTGGGGTTTGTCGATCTCAGCGACCATCTGGCTCGTCGGGCGCAGCCAGGTCGACAGGATGCTCGACTACACCTTGCTCGAGGCGGCCGAGATCCTCTACGGCCTGCTCAATTTCGACCTCGCGCAACTGCCGCTTCAAGGCGCTGCCGCGATGGCCTCGCCCTACGTGCACGAGGAGCGACTGGTGTGGCAGGTCATCGGGCCCGATGGACGGGTGCGGCTGCAGTCGCATCGGGCACCCTCGACGCCGCTCACGCCCACGCTGCGCCTGGGGTTCTTCGACGTGAACGCCAAGATTGGCGATCCCGGCGCGGCAGCGTCCGGTGCCGGCAACGGCGCCGACTACCGTGTCTTCGGCATGCCGCTGAGCGACGCGCGGCAGACCCTTTACGTCGCACATTTCGGGGTTGACCGGCAGCACGCGAACCTCGTGGCGATCCAGGCTGCCGCGGCTGCTGTTCTGCTGAGCGGGCTGCTCGGCGCGTTCTGGCTGCGTTCTCGGGTGCGCAAGGAACTCACGCCGCTGAACGAGCTGTCGGCGTCGGTCGCCGTGTACGACCCGCTGAACAACGCCGCGACGCTGATCGCGCCGAGCCGCGCTGAACTGTTTCCGTTGCGCCAGGCGGTGTACGACTTCGGAACCAGGCTGGCTCGACGCGTCGCGAACGAGCGCGCCTTCACGGCGCACGCGGCGCACGCGCTGCGCACGCCGTTGGCGGGCATGGACGCCCAGCTCGCCGCGGCGCTGCGGGAGTGCGCACCCGAACAACGTGGGCGCCTGGAGCGAACCCGCGAGGCGGCGAGCCGCCTGCACAACGTGGTCTCGGCGCTGTTGACGCTGTTTCGAAGCGGCGTCGACCTCGACTTGCAGCCCGTCGACGTTGGCGAACTGGTGCACCAACTGCCGATCGAGGGCGTCGAGGTTCGCGTGACGCGCGGCGCCACCGTCGTGGCCGACCTGAACCTGCTGGCAGCAGCGCTGTTGAACCTGCTGGACAACTCGGTTCGGCACGGCGCGCGGGCGGTGCAGGTGCAGGCGCATGGCGATCCAGGCCAGGAACGCATCGTCCTGCACGACGACGGACCGGGAATTCCCGCGGGAAAGGCGCGCCTTCTACAGGACGCCCTCGACGCGCAGGACTATGCGCAGCACATGGGCCTGGGGTTGATGCTGGCAGACCTGATCGCCCGCGCGCATCACGGCCGACTGCGCATCCTGCCCGCGCAAGTAGGCCTGAAGATCGAGTTCAGCCTGCGTGCAAGGCCCGGCACTTCGCCGGTGGCATGAAAATGCCCGCCCTGTCGCGATGAAGCTGCGTGCTGGAAATCGAGCGGTGCCCGGCGGCGCCGGCCTGGCGCGCGGCCCGACAGCCTGAGCTTGCGTCACTGGGCGCGGCATACAATGCCGCGCTTTCGCGGTGGGCCAGCTGCCGCGAGTCAACAAGGACGCCCACGTGTTTATTTCTCAAGCCTACGCCCAGGCGGCGCCTGCCGCGACCGGTGGCGCCGAAGGCATGTTCGGAAGCCTCGGCACGATGCTGCCGTTGGTGCTGATGTTCGTCGTGCTGTACTTCGTGATGATCCGCCCGCAGATGAAGCGCCAGAAGGAGCACAAGGCGCTGATCGAAGCGCTGGCCAAGGGCGACGAAGTCGTCACCGCCGGTGGCATGCTGGGCAAGGTGGCCAAGCTCGGCGAGAGTTACCTGCACGTCGAAGTGGCGGGTGGCGTCGAAGTCCAGGTGCAGCGCAGCGCCATCGTTCAGGTCCTGCCCAAGGGCACTGTCAAGTAATTCGGCCAGGTTGCCCGCGCCGCGGGCGGGCGCCGACTTGCGGCGCGCGCGGGCAGGCGGGCTGCTTCGGCGAGGAAGGCGCGATGAACCGATACCCCGTTTGGAAGTACGCGATCCTGGGCTTGGCCCTGTTGGTCGGATTGATCTATACGCTGCCCAACTTCTACGGCGAGGCCCCTGCCGTGCAGGTGAGCAGCGCGAAGGTCACGCTCAAGCTCGACAGCGCGACCACCGCGCGCGTCGAACAGGTGTTGAAGGCGGCGAACCTGCAAGCCGACTTCGTGGAATTCGAGGGCACGTCGATCAAGGCGCGCTTCGGCGACCTCGATACGCAAAGCAAGGCGAAAGAGGCGATCAGCAAGGCGCTGAACCCGGATCCGAACGACCCCGCCTACATCGTCGCGCTGAACCTGCTGCCGCGCTCGCCGGCTTGGCTGAAGGCGCTGCATGCCTTGCCGATGTACCTGGGCCTGGACCTGCGCGGCGGCGTGTATTTCCTGATGCAGGTCGACATGAAGGCGGCGCTGACGAAGAAAGCCGAATCGCTGAGCGGCGACGTTCGTTCGCTGCTGCGCGACAAGAACATCCGCCACGCCGGCATCGCGCGCGACGCGAACAACGTCGTCGTGCGCCTGCGCGACCGCGAAACCGCGACCGCCGCGCGCAATCTGTTGTCCGAGCAACTGCCCGATCTGGTGTGGACCGACACGCCCGATGGCGGCGACACGCTGTTGACGGGCGTGCTCAAGCCGGAAGCCGCGCGTTTGGTGCAAGACACGGCGCTCAAGCAAAACATCACGACGCTGCACAACCGCGTCAATGAACTCGGCGTCGCCGAACCGGTGATCCAGCAGCAGGGGGCAGACCGCGTCGTCGTGCAACTGCCTGGCGTGCAAGACACGGCGAAGGCCAAGGACATCATCGGCCGCACCGCGACGCTCGAGGTGCGCCTGGTCGACGACAGCGCGCAGGCCGCGGCGGCGGCTGGCGGCAGCGGGCCGGTGCCGTTCGGCACCGAACGCTATGTGGAACGCGGCGGCGCGCCGTTGATCGTGAAGCGCCAAGTCATCCTGACCGGCGAAAACCTAACCGACGCGCAGCCCGGCTTCGACAACCAGACGCAAGAGCCCGCGGTGCACCTGTCGCTCGACGCGAAAGGCACGCGTATCTTCAAGGACGTGACGCGCGAGAACGTCGGCAAACGCATGGCGATCCTGCTGTTCGAAAAGGGCAAGGGCGAAGTCGTGACCGCGCCGGTGATCCGCTCCGAGATCGGTGGCGGGCGCGTCCAGATCTCCGGGCGCATGACGACGGTGGAAGCGAACGACACGGCGTTGCTGCTGCGCGCCGGTTCGCTCGCCGCGCCGATGGAAATCATCGAGGAAAAGACGATCGGCCCGAGCCTGGGCAAGGAAAACATCGAGAAAGGCTTCAACAGCGTGATCTACGGCTTTGCAGCGATCGCCGTGTTCATGTGCGGCTACTACCTGCTGTTCGGCATGTTCTCGACGCTCGCGCTCGCGTTCAACCTGCTGCTGCTGGTGGCGGTGCTGTCGATGCTGCAGGCCACGTTGTCGCTGCCGGGCATCGCGGCGATCGCGCTGACACTGGGCATGGCGATCGACTCGAACGTGCTGATCAATGAACGCGTGCGCGAGGAGTTGCGTGCCGGCGCGGCGCCGCAGGCGGCGATCCACGCCGGCTACGAGCGCGCCTGGGGAACGATTCTCGATTCCAACGTGACGACGCTGATCGCCGGCTTGGCGCTGTTCGCGTTCGGCTCGGGCCCGGTGAAAGGTTTTGCCGTCGTGCATTGCCTGGGCATCATGACGTCGATGTTCTCCGCCGTGCTGTTTTCGCGCGGCCTGGTCAACCTCTGGTACGGGCGCCAGAAGAAGCTCAAGGGCGTGTCGATCGGGCAGGTCTGGAAACCGGAGCCGCAGGCGCCCGGGCAGGTGTGACGCGGCCAGCCCGCCCAACGATCCGCAGCGACACATAGCGAGACACAGCGAGACACCCCATGGAGTTCTTTCGGATTCGCCGCGACATCCCGTTCATGCGCCACGCGTTGGCGTTCAACGTGGTGTCGTTGCTGACGTTTCTCGCGGCCGTGTTTTTCCTCGCGACGCGCGGGCTGCATTTTTCGATCGAGTTCACCGGCGGCACCGTCATCGAGGTCGGCTACGCGCAGACCGCCGATGTGGGCAAGGTGCGCCGCGTCGTCGAGGGGCTGAATTTCGGCGAGGTGCAGGTTCAGAACTTCGGCAGCACGCGCGATGTGCTGGTCCGATTGCCGGTGCGCGGCGACGTGAAGCAGACCGAGGTCGTGAGCCGCGTCTTCGCCGCGCTGTGCAGCGCCGAGGGTGGCAAAGTGGTCGCACGTCAGGCCGTCACGGCGCAGGGCGAGGCGGTGTCGAAGCAGGCCTGCGAAGGCCCGGCGGCGGCCGCTGCGGTGGCCGGTGCGGCGGCGAAAGACCCGGTGGCCTTAAGCCGCAGCGAGTTCGTCGGCCCGCAGGTCGGGCGCGAGTTGGCCGAAGACGGCGCGAAGGCGCTCGCCTTCGTCGTCATCGGCATCATGCTGTACCTGGCGTTTCGCTTCGAGTGGAAGTTCTCCGTCGCGGCCATCGTCGCCAACCTGCACGACGTGATCATCATCCTGGGCTTCTTCGCCTACTTCCAGTGGGAGTTCTCGCTGTCGGTGCTGGCCGCGGTGCTGGCGGTGCTGGGCTATTCGGTGAACGAATCGGTCGTGATATTCGACCGGATTCGCGAGGCGTTTCGGCGCTACCGCAAGATGGACACGCACGCCGTGATCGACCATGCGATCACGAGCACGATGAGCCGCACCATCATCACCCACGGCAGCACGCAGATGATGGTGCTGTCGATGCTGATCTTCGGTGGGCCGACGTTGCACTACTTCGCGGTGGCCCTGACGATCGGCATTTGCTTCGGCATTTACTCGTCGGTGTTCGTCGCCGCGGCAATCGCGATGTGGCTGGGAGTGACGCGTGAAGACATGGTCAAAACAGCGGCCAAGGAAGGCGATCCGGACGACCCCAACGCCGGGGCGGTGGTGTAGAGTCGTCGCCTGAATCAAAGCAGCGCGCACATCCCATACATGGCGACCTTGGCCAACCCGACGGCGATCGCGCAGCAGGCTCGCAGAACCTACGCCGAAGGGCTCGTCCGGGGCATCCCGGCGGTGGTGCACAGCGTGGACCAGTCGGCGCGCGTCCTGTTGAGCCAGGTCGCCGAGCCGGGCGTCGTGGGGCGCCGGCGCGACGCCGTTCAAGACCTGCAGCGGCTGAGCTCGTTCTGGTTGCAGGGCATGACGACGCAACTGCGCGGCGCGCTGCAAAGCGGCATCGTCGCGGCCACCCGGCCGGGCGACTTGCCGATGCCCGGCTTGCGCGGCGGCAAGGCCGGTCTCAGCCTGGTCGACGACGACACCATCGAAAACGAAATCCTCAGTTCGCGCCTGGCGCTGGCGATGATGGACAGGGCGTCGTGGGAGTTCACCGATCTGCGCGGGCGCATCAATACGCTCGAGGCGCGCGAGGAACTCGACAGCAACGACGTGCTGCGCCCGCATGTGCTGGCGCGCGTCGTCACGAACTCATGGCGCGGCTGCGGGCTCACCCTCGACGCCTGGCGCGCGCTGCAAGTGATCTTGCACGAGGAATTCGCGCATTTTTGCGAAGAGGGCTATCACGACATCAACCGCTGGCTGGTGCAGCACAACGTGCAGCCCGAAGTCGACCTTCGGCCGTTTGTGAAGCGCAGCCGCAACACGCCGTGGCAACAAGGCGGCCCGCCCACCATTCCCGGCGGGGGGTATTCGGCCTCGGCGTCGGTGGGTGGCGGGCGCGGCGCCGTAGCCGACGAAACGCGGCTGCTCACCAACACCGGAGCGCTGGCGCGAGGCATTGACCACGCGAACGAAGTGCTGGGCAAGCTGAACAGGCTGGTCGCGCGCCAACTGCCCGACTTCGTGGTCACCTCCAACGTCAATCGCGGCCGGGCAGCGTCGCCGACCTTGAACGCGGCGATCGCGGATGCACAGAGCGGCATCGCGCGGCGCTTCTCGGCCCCGGCGGGGGGCGGCTCGGCCACCGTCAACACGCCGACGCTGCTGGAAGAGCTGAACCAGCGCAAGAATGTTCTCAAGCAGGCCGCGGCAACGCAGGTCGAACGCGCGACGATTGAAATCGTCGCGCTGCTGTTCCAATCGATCCTGACCGAAGAACGCATCCCCGCGGCGGTGCGCGTCTGGTTCGCGCGACTCCAGATGCCGGTGCTGCGCGTCGCCGTCACCGAGCCCGACTTCTTTGCCACGCTGGACCACCCGGCGCGGCGCCTGATCGACCGCATGGGCGCCTGCGTGATGGGTTTCGACGCGACGGCGCGTGCCATTGGCGACGTTCTCGAGAAAGAGATCAAGCGTGTGGTGCAAGTCGTGGAAGCGTACCCCGACACCGGCCGGCGCGTGTTCCAGACCGTGCTCACCGAGTTCGAACGCTTTCTCGAACACTATTTCAAGAACGAGAACGAA
The DNA here is from genome assembly GCA_031419535.1 of Burkholderiales bacterium. Taxonomy (GTDB): domain Bacteria; phylum Pseudomonadota; class Gammaproteobacteria; order Burkholderiales; family Burkholderiaceae_C; genus JAEMQF01. Next base: position 24,200 of record JANOLA010000447.1, read on the forward strand.
GCGTCCAAGCGCGGTGTGTCGCTGGCCCAGCAGGTCGAGCAGCGCGAAACGATGGCGATCCAGTACACGATCGAGTTGCGCAAGATGCTCAACGAGATGCCGGTGCAGGACGGTGTGCGCGAATTCCTGTTCCAGGTCTGGGCCGACGTGCTGGCGATGACCGCCGTGAAGTCCGGGCCGCAGGGCGACCTGACGAAGGCCATGAAACGTGCCGCCACCGACCTCATCTGGTCGGCCGGCGCCAAGGTGTCGCGCGAGGAGCGCGCCGAAGTGATCCGGCGCCTGCCGCCGCTGCTCAAGGCGCTGCGCGACGGCATGGAGCAGGCTGGCATCTCCGCTGAAAAGCAGGACGAGCACATTCAGCGCCTGAACGACTCGCTCGCGGCGGCGTTCACCGCCAAGGCGGCGGCGATTCCGCACGAGCGCCTGGTGGAGTTGATGGCGCGCCTGGAGACGCTGGAAGAGTTGCTGCCCGAAGCCAACGACGTGGAGATCGACGAGGCGATGGTGCTCGACCTGTCGGGCCACGAGAGTTCGGAGCTTGAAGTGGTGGGCGAGGGCGGCTCGATGCCCACGCCGGCGATGCTCGCGTGGGCGCGCGAACTTCAGGTGGGCACCTGGTACATGCTCGACTACCGCGAGCGCAATGAAGCGGTGCAGTTGTCGTGGCTGGGCCTGCGCAAGCAACTCGCTCTCTTTGTCTCGCCGCAGGGCCGCGGCATCCTGTTCCAGCAGCATCGCCTCGCGGCGTTTCTGCAAGCCGGGTTGCTGGTGCCGGCGCAGGACGAGTCGCTCACGGTGCGGGCCACGCGCAACGCCTTGGCCAAGCTCGACGGCGACCCGAGCCGGCTCTTGCATTGACCTACTGACACACTGACAGTTCGAGCGCTGCGCCGAGTGGCGCGCGCAACCGCACTCTGGCGCACCGAGGCGCGCGCGACGCTCAGTGAATCAGCCGGTCCTGCGGGTCGACAAACAGCTCGTCGAGGATCAGCGCGTCGGGCTCCTTGCCCAGGCTCCAGAACACCATCAAGACAATGATCTTGAGGTCTTCGAGTTCGAGCGGCGTGGCGCCGATGGCGTTGGCGCGGTCGATCACCAATTCGCGCATGGGCGGGGGCAGCAGGCCCGCCGATTCCAGGAAACTGATGAAGCCGATCGACGCTTCGCCGAGGTGTTCCTGCTCGGCAGCCGTGTACACCCGCAGGCTGTGCGCCGCTTGTTCGCCGACATGGGTTTGCGCGGTCTGCGCGAGTTCATCGAGCCAGGAAAGCGCCTCGCGGATTTCGTCGGCTTCGAAACCGACCGAACTGAGCTTGCGCGTGAGCTGCTCCGTTCCCGGGCAGGCCTCGGCGCGCCAGTAGTTCTCGTAGAGGTAGACGAGCACATCGAACATGCGAACCACTATACCGCGGCGAGCGTTGCCAGGCTCGGCGCCGCCATCAGCCCAACTTCAGCCCTGGCTGATGCGCTGAAAAAGCTGGCCCGGCAGGCGCGCCACCTGGCCGTCGAGCTCGAGTTCGAGCAGCTTGATGTTCAGTTGCGCCGCCGACCAGCCGGTGCGTGCCACCAACGCCTCCAGCGCGACTGGGTCGTAGCCGAGCGCGTCGAGCAGCGGATCGCTGGCCGGTAGCGCGGCCGCCCCAGGCTCCTTCGATGGAACCGCGACCCGCAAGCTGCTGGGCATGCGCAGATCTTCCAGGATGTCTTGCGCCGCATCGACGAGTTTCGCGCCCTGCTTGAGCAGCGCGTGACAACCGCGCGATTGCGGCGCGTGGATCGACCCCGGAATCGCGTAAACATCGCGCCCGGCTTCGCTGGCCAGCCGGGCCGTGATCAGCGAGCCCGATTGCAACGCAGCCTCGACGACCAGCGTGCCGCGCGACAGCCCGGCAATGATGCGGTTTCGAACCGGAAAGTTCGGCGGCAGCGGCGGCGTGCCGAGCGAATATTCGCTCAACATCAGGCCTTGTTCGACGATGCGCTGCGCGAGCTTGGCATTGCGCCGCGGGTAGACCTGATCGAGCCCGGTGCCGACGACCGCGATCGTTCCCGCGGGACCGGCCAGCGCGCCTTCATGCGCGGCCGCATCGATGCCCAGCGCCAGCCCCGACACGACGAGCAAGCCGCTGTGGCTCAGGTGTTCAGCAAAGGCGCGTGCGTTGTCGACGCCCTGCGGCGTCGGGTTGCGGCTGCCGACGATGGCGATGCTGGGCGGTTCCAGCGCCGCCAATCGGCCCTGTGCGTAGAGCAGCAACGGTGGGTCGGCGGTCTCGAGCAGCGCGGCGGGATAGGCAGGGTCGCCGAGCACGATCACCGTGCGCACTTGCGGTTCCGCTTCCAACCACGCGAGAGTTTTCGCGATCAGCGCGTCGACATTTTTATCGGGCGCCGCAAGCGCCTGCGCGACCGCCGCGCCGGCGACGCCGCGATGCGCCGAAGCCGTTGCGCGCAGCACCGCTTCGGGGGAACCGAAAGCGCTCAACAATTTGCGCGCGCTGTCGCGGCCGACGCCCGGCGTCTCCAGCAGCCGCAGCCAGGCGGCGAGCTCGTCGCGATCGATCACATGAATCGCGGACCGAACCGACTCAGAGGGTGAAAGTTCAGGGCTGGGTGAATTTGTCGCCGATCTTCACCGGCTCCTGCACCGACAGGATCAGCGCATACGACATGCGCTCGAAAACGCGGAACACGAACAGCATGCCGTGGCGTTCGTCGGGCAGCTTGATGGTCGGTTTGGCGCGGTCGGTGGCATCGACGACGGAAGAACCGTCGCGCCACAG
>JANOLA010000448.1:0-2788 GCA_031419535.1 Burkholderiales bacterium
TGGCTGAGCACATGCACGGCGCCGATGCCGGTGCGGCCGTCCAGGGTCTCGCTGATGCGGGCGATGCCGTCTTCGCCGCTCTCGATACGCACGATCTCGATCGGCCGGCCGGCATCGCGCTGCGCCTGCAGATCGTCGATCAGCCTCTGCGCGTCGGGCAGCGAGAGATCGACGAACGCGATTTCGATGGCCGCAGACGCAACCGCGGGTGTCTCTTGCGCCTGCAGCAGCCGCTGTTCACTCGCGCCGGGCAGGCTGAATCCCGCCAGCGCGGCGGGTGCGAAGTCGGCCGAATACAGGATGCGCGGCTCGAATTCCTCGAGCACCGGGCGGGTGGGTCTTGATTTCATGCTGTACTCAACCGTCGAACTGTTCTCGGGCCGCTGTGCGCCGTCGTCCCGGCGCACGCCGGGACCCACGCTGTGCATACCGCGCTGAATCCCGGTTTACGCCGGGATGCCGCTTGCTCACCCCGTCACCTTGCGGGCAGGCGTCACCTGCGCCGCCTTGGGCGGCAGCGCCTGGCCCGTCTTGGCGGGTTGGGCATCCAGGGCCTTGGCGGGTTGCGCTTCGACGGCCGGTGCCGCCTTGGGCACCGACGGCGTCAGCGCCACCGCCGGCGCCAGATCGACGCGGCAACGCGCGCCGGCCGGCAGCTTGTTGCCCGGGTTGGGCAGGTTCAAACGCACGCGAAACGTGTTGCTCGCCGCGTCGATCACCTTGTCGACATGCGTCACGCGCGCCATCGCCGGCGCTGCGCCAGGCAGGTCGGGGATCACGCTGATCCGGTCTTGCAAGGCCACGGTGCCGTAGCGGCTCGCCGGCAGCACCAACTCCACGCGCAGCGGATTGAGCATCGCCAGGCGCAGCATCGGCTTTTCCTCGACGCGCTCGCCGGCGTTGATGAAGCGATCCGTCACGACGCCATGAAACGGGCTGCGCACCGTGCGCTGGCCGAGTTGCGCCTGCGCGATCTCCAACTCGCGCGCCGACACCTCCCTCTGGCCGCGCGCCTGTTCGAGCTTTTGCGTCGCTACATCGTGTTCGGCACGCGCCTGGTCGGTGGCCTGGCTGGAGACGAAACCCTGGTCCTGCAACTCCTGCGCGCGCTCATGGCGCTGGCGCGCGAGTTCCAGGTTCGCCTGCGCGGCACGCACGTCGGCGTCGATGCGCGAGCGCGCTTGCGCCGCGTGCACATTGGCGCTTTCCACATCGGAGCGCAGCACGACCAGGGCCTGCCCGGTGCGCACTTCGTCGCCACTGTCGACATTCATGACGGAGACCACGCCGACCACTGGTGAGCCGATGTCGGCGACGCGTTCGGGGCCGATCAGGCAGCCGATCGGCTGCTTCGCGAGGCGCGTCGTCTGTGCCCCTGCAATCGCCGGGGCCAGCGCGTAGAGCAAGCCGAAGGCCAGCGCGGAGATCGGTGCCCAGTGCGACGCCCAAGTCGACGCCGCAGTCGGGACGCTGCGCGGCAAAGACACGTGCCGCAGCAGGTGCTCGCGCGCTGACCTCAGGCGTGCAAGGTCGTGAAACTCAAGCGTCGTTCCCATTCTTGATCCTGTTCCAGGAGTCGGCGGCGTTGCCGAATTTGGCGTGCCTCATCTTCTGCCTGCAGCCGCGCCGACCAGTGGCGCAGCCACCACGCCGGCAGTTTGAGGGCCCCTTCGTCGTCGAGTTTTCGGCATCGGCGCAGCAAACCTGAGAGCCATGTGTCGCGTCGCCTGGCTTCGTCGAGTGTGGAATAAGTCTCGGCGCTGCCCGGGTCGCCCTGGCGCGCGGCGCGGCCGACCAACTGGCGGTCCAGGCGCGCCGAAGGGTTGTCCTGGCAACAGATCACATGCAGACCGCCGAGCGCCGCGACACCGGCGCCCAGAACGATGTCGGTGCCGCGCCCGGCCATGCGTGTGGCCACCGTCACGGCGCGGGATTCGCCGGCGCGCGCGACGATCTGCGCCTCGGCTTGATCGTGGCGTGCGTTTAACAGCCGATGCGCCACGCCGGCAGCGCCGAGCACGGCAGAGAGCGCCTCCGAATCGGCCACCGAATCGGTGCCGATCAGCACCGGCCGTCCCAGCGCGTGAAGCGCGAGCACACGCCGCAGCACCGCTTGCCAGCGCTGCGCCGAATCGGCAAACAGCTGCTGCGGCAAGGTGCGCCGCCGCGACGGCCGGCGCAACCCAATCGTCACCACCTCACGCTGGTACAGCGCACGGATTTCGGCGCGTGCCTCGGTGAGCGTGCCGCTCATGCCGCACAAGCGCACATAGCGCCCGAAGAACGATTGAAAGCTGATTTGCGCGCGCGTGATCGTCGTCGGGCTCGGCGCGCAGCCTTCCTTCAGTTCGACCAGCGTCTGCAAGCCACGCGACCAGACTCGCCCGGGTGCGGTGCGCCCGGTGACGGCGTCGAGCAGCGCCACTTTGCCTTCGCTCACCAGATAGTGCTGGTCTCGCTCGAGCAAATGCAGCGCCTCGAGCGCGGTGCTCACCATGTCGTGGCGGTGTTGCCGATTGCGCCACGCGCCCGCGAGGCCGGCACTCGCGCGTTCCAGGTGCGACACACCGGCGTCCAGCCAAACGATGCGACCGGCGCCGCGGTCCACCTGCACATCGATGCCGGGCTGAAGCTGGCGCGCCAGGGCGAGTGCCGCGAAGCACATGGCGCGCTGCTGCGGGTCGGCGGCCTCCTGCGCGAGCACGAGCGGCAGCGTGGCTTCGTCGATCAACAGGCTGTCGGCCTCGTCGAGCAGCGCCATGCACAAGCCGCGCAGCAGCGGCGTGGC
>JANOLA010000449.1:0-6242 GCA_031419535.1 Burkholderiales bacterium
CGGTGCACGGCGAACGCGCGCGAGCCGGTGGCGAGCAGCGCCTGCGCGCGGTCGGGCGCGCCGGCAGGGGTCGACTTCGACTGAGCAACCGTCGCCGGGCCGCCCGCCGACCCAACCGACGCCGCGCCCACCGCGCCAGGCACCGCGAGCGTGACCTCGGCCGAGGGCCGCGCTTCGCGCGGCACCAGCTCAATCGTGTCGGCGTCCTGGGCGCGCGCCGACCACTGTTGCGCCGCGATCAACCCGGCGCTGCCGGCAAGCAGCGCGGCGAGCAATTTCAGGGGCTTCGCAAGGGCCATGTCATTCTCCCCGGTAGAGCAGCGTGAAGCGAACCCGCGCGTCGACATCGGTGCTGGCGGCGTCGAGCCGCTCCATGCGCAATTCGTCGAGCACCGCGTGCGGCAGCGCGCGCAGCGCCTGCGCGCTGAACTTCTTCAGCGTCGCGTAGGGGCCGTGCACCGGCAACGTCACGCTGTACGACTGCACCGGCGCGCGCGGATCGCTGCTCAGTTGGTAGTCGCCCTTGGCCAGCGCCAGCTTGTGCGCATCGGCCAGGCGGAACAGGGTGGCCAGGTCGGCGGCGTTGTCGCGCAGCGCGGGCAACTGCGCGCTGAACTCGGCCAGCGTTTGCGGTGCGCGGCTCGAATGCTTGCTTTCCGGCGAGTCGGCGCGTTGCTGCACGAGCGCCTGGGTGTCGGCCCTGGCGCGCGCCAGGCTCCGAGCCAGGGCCTCGGTGTCGGCCTGCAGGCCGGGCAATGCAAGGGCCGCCGCCGCCCCGGCGAGCAGCAGCGCGGCGCCGCCCAAGCCCGCCCAGCCGAGCCGGCGCTGCAAACGAAGCCAGGCGATGTGAAGGGCGCGCATCGGCGACGCTTGGGGTCGAAGCTGGCGTTTCATCGTTCGTCCGCCCACTGGGCTTGAATCTGGAACCGCACCGGCGTGCCCGGCGTTTGCAGCTGCGCCTGGTGCGCGATGAGCACGACTTGCGCGAGGCGCACGTCGTGTTGCAGCACCGCCAGGTAGCCGAGCATGGCCTTCGAGTCGCGCGCCTCGGCCCCCAGGCGCACGCTGCGGTTCGCGACGTTCGGCTCGATCGACAGCAGCGCCACCGCGTCGGTGGGCGCGCCTTCCAACGCGGCGAACAGGTCCGCCCACGGCGTGCTCAAACCGCGGGTCGCGGCGCGCAACGCGCGTTCGCGGACGATCTGTTTCGGGTCGGCGACTGCTTGGCGCGGCGCGGGTGAGGCGAGCTCGGTGCGCTGTTGTTCGGCCTGCTTGACCTCTTGGGCGAGCGTGGCCTGGCGGCGCGACGCGTCGGCCCAGGGTAGCGCAACGCCGATCAGCGCGGCGCCGCCCAACAAGACCAACCAGCGCGCCGCGCGCTTCGCGGCCGGCTTCGTGGTTGCGAAATCGATGTGCAGGCGCGGTGCTTTCATGCGGCGCTCCCTTGCGCCGCGGCTGCGGCTTCGCTTGACAGCAGCGTCCAGCGTTCGAGCGCCTTCGGGCTGACCGCGCGATCGCTCACCAGCAGGTAGCGGCTGTGCGCGTCCGCACCGAGCCCGAGGCTCGCCTGGAGCCGGTTCACCTGGGCGTCGAGCGCGGCAATCGATGCACCGGCGCTCAGGCCGAAGCGAGCAAGCGCGGCGATCGCGCCGTCTTGCAGGCACGCCACCGTCGCGCTCGATGCATTCGCCAGCGCGAGCACGGCGCCGCCGCCGCCGAGCTCCCGCGAATGTCGGTTCCAGGTGTTGCACAGCTGCGGCGTCGCGCTGCGCAGCTCCATGTCGTGCTCCGCCAGGCACTCGCGCAGCATCTCGAGAACGTCGCGTGGCATCGCGCAGATGAGCAAGTGGCGCTCGTCGGCCTGGAGTTGCCAGCGCAGCTCGTGCGCGGCGGCGCCGGCCGCGCCCAGCAGTTCGGCACAGCATGCCGCCGCGACGGCCTGCAACTGGCGCTCGCCGTGATCGGCGAACTCGCCGCCCACCACGTCCAGCAGCACCAGCGCGTCGGCCAGTTCGACCTCGGCGCGCGCGCCGCGCAGCGCGCTCTGCTCGGCGAGCGTTGCGAGCAATCCGCTCAGGCATTTGCCCAGCGCCGCGGCCGATGGCGCGGCGGGCCCGGAGCGCTCGGCCTGCGCGAGCACGCGCCGGCCGAGCGTCAGCCGGGCGCGCAGCAGGTGCGGGCCGACGTGCAGCTGCAAGACCTTGGGCATCAAATCAAGCCACATGGGTAACACGGTTCACCTCTTCCAAAGTGGTCTGTCCGGACAGCGCGAGGGCAAGCGCCGCGTCGCGCAGACTCGTGAATCCTTCAGCGCGCGCCGCCTGACGCAGTTGCGTCGGTGTCGCGCGCTGCACCAGTTGCTCGCGCAGGTTGTCGCTGATCGCCAGCGTTTCGGCGATCGCGCGCCGGCCCTTGTAGCCGGTGCCTCGGCACTCGGCACAGCCCTGGCCCTGCCGGAACGTCGCGCTCGAGGCGGCTTCCGGGCTGACGCGGCTGCGCCGCAGCAGCTCCGCCGGCAACACGGTGGGCTGCTCGCAGCGCGTGCAGTTCAGGCGCATCAGGCGCTGCGCGACGATGCCGTTCAGCGCCGCGACCAGGCTGTAGCTGTCCACACCCATGTTGGCGAAGCGGCCGATCACGTCGAACACGTTGTTCGCGTGGACCGTCGTGAACACCTGGTGCCCGGTGAGCGCGGCCTGCACCGCGATCTGCGCGGTTTCGGCGTCGCGGATTTCACCGACCATGATCTTGTCCGGGTCGTGGCGCAGGATCGAACGCAGGCCGCGCGCGAAGCTCAATCCTTTCTTCTCGTTCACCGGAATCTGCAAGACGCCGGGTAACTGGTACTCGATCGGGTCTTCGATCGTGACGATCTTGTCCAGCCCGGTGTTGATCTCGGACAGTGCCGCGTACAGCGTCGTGGTCTTGCCGCTGCCGGTGGGCCCGGTGACGAGCAGCAGGCCATACGGCATCCGCGCCGTGTCGCGGATGAAATTCAGCACCGCCGGCTCGAAGCGCAGCGTGTCCAGCGTCAGGCCCTTCATCTGGCCGATCAGCTGCTTGCGGTCGAGCACGCGCAGCACCGCGTCTTCGCCGAACAGGTTGGGCATGATCGAAACCCGAAAGTCGATGTCGCGCGCGTCGGCGATGACCTTGAAGCGGCCGTCCTGGGGAATGCGGCGCTCGGCGATGTCGAGCTCGGCGACCACCTTGATGCGCGAGATCGCCTGGTGCGCGATCTCGATCGAGTCGATCTGCTTGATCACTTGCAGCACGCCGTCCAGGCGGTACTTGATGACCATGCCGGTGGCGTGCGTCTCCAGGTGGATGTCGCTCGCGCCGGCGCGCAGCGCGTCGTGCAGCGTCGAGTCGACGAGCTTGACGACCGGGCTGGCGGCGGCCTCGATGTGGCTGATGGAGATTGCCAGCGCGCTCGCGTCTTGCGTGGCCGCGCCTTCCTGGCGGCCCTGCACGCCGTCCATCGCGCGCAGGCCTTTTTCGGCGACGACCAGCACCGCCTGAATGTCGGCGGCCGACGCAATGGCGCGCTGCGCGTCGCGCAATGCGGGTTGCGCGTCGAGCCAGCGGCGCAGGCGCGCGTCGGTGGGGTCGGCGAGCACCACGCTGAGCTCACCCGCGGCCTCGCCGAAACGCTCGAAGCGCCCGACCAGCAGGCCGCGCTTCTGGCATTCGGCGAACGACAGCAACTGGAAGTCGGGCCGCAGGCGCCGCAGCGCGTCGATCTCCAGGGCCGGCATGCCGAAGTGCACGCTGGCCTTGGACAGCAGAATTTGCGGCGCGAGGTCGAGTTGTTCGGCGATCCACGCGAGCCGCGAACCGGCCGGCGCGCTGGCGATGGCGTCGCTCACGAGGTGGGCGTCGAAGGAGCCGGGAATCATCGAGCGGGCAGGCGTCGAGCTGGAAGGATTCATCGGTGGGGCTTTCAGGGGCCGCGCGGTCATTGCAGGCTTGACGCGAGGTCGAAGATCGGCAGGTACATCAGCACGACGATCGCGCCGATCACGAGGCCGATCAGAATCATCAAAGCAGGTTCGAACAGGCGGCTCGTCAGGTCGATCGCGCGCGCCAACCCGGCTTCATGGAACTGGGCGATGCGCTCCAGGATGTCGGCCAGCTTGCCGCTGCGCTCGGCCACGGCGAGCATGCTGCTGGCCACCGGGTCGGCGAGCTCGGCCGCGGCCAGCGCGTCGCTGATGCTGCGGCCTTCTTGAATCATCAGCAGTGCCGCGTGCAAGCGCGGCCGGTCGGCGGCGCCCAGCAAATCGGCACCGAGCGCGAATGCACGCGGCGCGGCGATGCCGCCATGCACCAGCATGCCAGTGGTGCGGTAGAGCTGGGCGTGGCGGAACTGGCGCACGATCGCGCCGATCACGGGCAGGCGGTCGACCCAGGCTGAGCGCGCGCCGTTGCGAATCAGGTGGCGCGTGGTGAACCCGGCCATCAGCAGCAGCGCCGCGGCAGCGAGCGCCAACGGCAGCGGGTGCGCCGCGACCAGACGCCCCCACGACATCAACAGTTGCGAGCTCCACGGCATTTCGCGCTGCGTGCTTTCCATCAGCGTCGCGAAGCGCGGCACCACGACGCCGAGCAGGAACATCACGACGAGAGTGCCCAGCGCGAGCAGCAGCATCGGGTAGACGCAGGCGCCGAACACCTTGTCGGTGAGCTGGCGCACGCTCAATTGGTGAGCGGCGTAGCGTTGCAGTGCGGTGCCCAGGTCGCCGGTTTGTTCGCTCGCCGAGACGCTGGCCACCAGCAGCGGCGGAAATTGATCGGGGTGCTGGCCCAGCGCGACCGACAGCGCCTGGCCTTCCGAGACATGGCGCTGCACGTCGCGCAGCACCGCCCGGCGCTGCACATGGGTTTCGCGTGCCTCCAGCGTGCGCAGCGCTTCGACGATCGACAGCCCGGCGCCGATCAACAACGCGAGTTCCTGCGCCAGGTTCGCGATGTCGAAGCGCGCTGAAGCTCGGTGCGGCGCGCCCGAGCCGAGCCGCCATGGGGCCGTGCCCGGGACGCAGCTCAGCACTTGCAGGCCTTGGTCCGCCAGCGAGGCGGCCGCGGTCGCTGCATCGGCGGCGGCGAACTTCATGGCTTGCACAGCGCCCTGGGGCGTGCGCACGACAAGGTCAAAGTTGCTCATGCAACCCCTCGCCCGACGGGACCGTCGGTCGATCCCCAAGGCCCGGTACGGGCCCCTTCGTGGCCTTCAGCGGCCCGGCGCTCGGCCCGCTGGTTGCAGCGCTCGGCGTGCACGCTCACTGCTTCCAGGCAGCCACATCGGCCGATTCGCCGCTGCCGCCGGGTTGCGCATCCGAGCCGAGCGAGAGCAGATCGAAGTCGCCGTGATCGCCGGGCGACTTGTAGACGTAGGGGGTGCCCCAGGGATCGGGTGGCACGGCGCGCTTCAGGTAGGGGCCGGCCCATTTCTCGAGGTTTTGCGGACGCACCGTGAGCGCGGCCAGGCCTTGCTCGGTGCTGGGGTAGCGCCCCACGTCGAGGCGATACTGGTCGAGCGCCTTCTCCAGCGAATCCATCTGGGCGCGCGCGACCTTGGTGTTGGACTTGCCCACCTGGTCGAAGTAGCGCGGCGCCACCAGGCCGGCGAGCAGGCCGATGATCACCATCACGACCAGCAGTTCGAGCAGCGTGAAGCCGCGCGCGGGGGCGCTGCGCAGCGTCTGCTGCATCGTTGCCTGGCGCGGCACGCACAAGCGCCGCGGCTTTGAACCCTGATTTCCGCGGACCACTTCAAGCCCTCCCTGAGCCGTCTTGGGCCGGTGGCGCGAATGCCACCGTTTGCCTTGCCCACATGCTCGGCGGGTGCGCTTATCCACCTCTTAATTTGTGGGGGCTCCCCCATGACCTGGGGGGTGGGTGCGCCCTCTCGCGGCGCGGCGCACCGGGCATCGCCCGCGCACTGAAGATGGCCGAGCACGCGCGGGATGGACGCGCGCTGCCAATCAAACGGCATTGCCGCGCATCTCGAAGCGCGGCGTCGGAGCGCGGCCCAGGCCCACGCCGGGCCGCTCAACCAGGCCCATGTCCATGGCGGCCAAGGTCAGTTCGGTGGCGCTGCGCAAGCCGAGCTTGCACATCAGGCTCGCGCGGTGTTTCTCCACCGTCTTCGGGCTGACGCCGAGGAATTCGGCGGCAGAGCGATTCGTCCGCCCCTCGGCGAGGAGCTGAAGAATGCTGTGCTCGCGCGTCGTCAGCTTGCG
>JANOLA010000450.1:0-10621 GCA_031419535.1 Burkholderiales bacterium
CCGCGCGCGACGGGCGGCGAAGAACGTCGCTCCGTCCTCCGGCTGCGTGACGTCACTGTCCATACCCGCGAACTGAATCGCGTTCACGGGTGCCGTCAGGATGTCCGAGCGCTGGCTTGTTGTCCCGGTGGGAAGGGGGGCGGGTATCCCAGCGGGGGGGGTGCCAGCGAAGGCCAATACTTTGCTCCAAGCCGAGGCGAAGAGGCTGGAGCTTCCCACACCGGCCCTCGTATCGTTGGGGGCCGCCTGGGATGGGTTGGCGAAGGAGAGCGTGCCCGTCGCGGCGTTCCCACCGACCACGTATTTCTGGTCGAGCGCAAACGGTAAAGGCGGGGTGGTGGGACAGAAGTCGTTGTCCGCCTGACCGCTTACATGGAGCGCCTCTTTGCAGCCGAGGGTGCATTCCTGCAGGAACATGCAGACCCCTTGCGGCCCCTGATTGCAGTTGAAGAGGATGCCGAATTCGGCTCGCGGGGCAGGGTAGGACCCGCCGCACACCTTGCCAAAGTTGAGGTTGTTCCCAGAATCGCTGAAGAAGTCAGCCGGCCGCGCTTGCGCGGTGACGCTCAGCGTCGCGCTCGCCGTCGCCTCGTTCGTCGCCGAAATGGTGGCGTTGAAAGCCAGCAGGCTGTAGCGCCGATAGTTGGCGTTGGTCGTGACGGTGAAGTTCGCCGTCGTTTGCCCGCCAAGCACAGTCACGCTAGGTACCGAGGCGGCAAGCTCGATGAGTGAGCTTGTGAGCGCGACGCGCGTGCCGCTCGAAGGCGCCGCTGCGCTGAGCGTCACCGTGCAGGTCGCCGAGCCGCCGCTGCCGCCGCCGATGATGGATGGGCTGCAAGCCAGAGACGTCACGCTCTGGGCGTGGGCGGTGGGAGCGATCAGCGCAAAGCTCCACGTAATCAGCGCCAGCGCAATAGCGATTAAGTATCTCTTCATATCATAGCCTTCTATCGAGTTCATCGGACTTCTCCAAGGAATAGGGGCTCTGCGGGAATATCTCCTCGCAAGCCGAACTCAGTGTATTGGTTACGGCCGTTAAAGTTCCTTTCTCTCAAAGCGACGCACGGCAGAACGCTGCGCAGAACACTTACAGCAGACCCGGGCGCCGACTCGGTAGTCGCTGCACGCAATTTCCCCTGCTGGAGATTTCCCGTTACTGCAGCGTTGCTGGGGATCGTGAAAGTGCAGGTCTTGGTCTTGTTAGCACCGCTAGAACACGCACCCGACAAAATGACGTCGCGGGCGGTACTCGCGCCAGCATGATCCTTCTGGCCGCCGATGGCTGGAGCAACGGCAAGATTGGGGACATGCGCCCACTTCAGCGTGACCAGCAGCGTCAGCGTCTCGCCGCTGACCGGGGACACCAGCGCCGGCGCCGGCCCGATGGGGTTGTTGAACGCGACCGAGAAATGAATGACGTTCGACGGCAGGCTGCGGATGCCGCCAGAGAAATCGGAGTCGGTTGCGAAGACGCGCGCGAAATAGTTGCCTGGGTCGGCGAACGCAAGCCTGTCGGTGGGGGTGCGAAGGTTATCCGACCAGGATGTCGCTGGCGTGCCCAACGCGAAGTTCGCATCGGTCGAGAACTCGAGGCGGTAGGTCGGTGCGTTCGCAACGGCGCTCCAGTTGAAGGTGACGGCCTCGAACGGGTGAAACGTGTTGTAGCCTTGGGTCGGCGCGAGCACAGGGGTGGCCGGCATGCCCACGCCAACCCCGGTGACGGTGAAGCTTCGAGCCGCCGAAAATGCGCCCTGCTCGCCTGCCTGGTTCACCGCCTGGACGCGCCAGAAATAGGTGCCGTTCACCAGACCGCTGACGCTGTCTTGCGTCGTCAGGCCGTCGGTCGAGTCCATGTCGATCAAGGGCGTGAACGTCGAAGAGGTACTGACCTGCCAGTTGTAGGCAACGACGCCACTGGGGTTGCTGATCACCGGCGACCAGGCGAGCATGAACGGCACCGTCACGCTCGCAGCGTTGGCCGGCGCGAGAATCGGCGGCGCGGGGGGCGGCGCCGCGGCGGCGCTGCCGGCGGCAATCATTCCCAGCACCAAAACAGCAAGAGCGGCGAGCTTTTGCAGAGCAGCCCTCGAGGCTGCAATGGCGCCCAGGTGTCTGTTCCCCGCTGCTGTCGAGTTCATGAACCTTCTCCAATGATTCGCCGATCGGTCTGGATTCTTTTGACGACCCCTGACTTGTACGAGACTTCACCTCGATCAAGCATCCCTACTTACTGAACATTGCCCGTCACCGAAGCATTGCCGGTGATCGTGAAGGTGCAGGTTCTGACCTTGTTGCCACCGCTGGAACAGGCGCCCGACCAGATCGCGTCGCGGCCGTTGCTCACGCTCAAAGTGATCGAGGTACTGCTCGCAAACCCGGCCGACGCCATACTGCCCACTGCGACGTTGATCCCGGTGGGGCTTGACGTCAAACTCTCGCCGCTGCGACCGGTGGCGGTGACTGTGAGCGTGACGCTGGTGCTCGGTGGGTTCACGGTCAGCGCGGCCGTCCTCGTCACGCCTGCCAGCACGGCGGAAATCGTTGCCGTGGTCGCTGCCGTGACGGCGCTTGTCGTCGTGCTGAACGTGGCGCTGGTTGCACCTGCGGCGACGGTGACGCTGCCCGGCACCACTGCCGCTGCGGCGTTGCTCGACAGCGTGACCACGCTGCCACCCGCGGGTGCGGCGCTGGTGAGGGTCACGGTGCCGGTCGAGGCACTCCCGCCCGTCACGCTCGTCGGGCTGAGCACCAAGGTGTTCAGGCTCGCTGGTGGCGGCACGGGCGTGACCGTGAGCGTGGTGGTGCGGCTCAGGCCGCTGTAGGCGGCGGTGAGCGTGACGCTGGTGTTGGCAGTGACTGCAACCGTGGTCACGCTGAAGGTCACGCTGGTCGCACCGGCTGCGACGGTGACGCTGGCGGGTACGCTGGCCGCTGCGGTGTTGCTGCTGGTGAGGGTCACCAGCGCGCCGCCGGTAGGCGCGGCTGCGGTCAGGGACACGGTTCCAGTCGAAGCGGCTGGGCCGATCACACTCGTCGGGTTCACCGACAGCGCGGACAAGCTCGCCGCGGTGGGTGCGGCTTGCGGCGTGAAGCGCCGCGTCGATGAGAACGGGCCGAAGCCGGCGGCGTTCTGTGCACGCACGCGCCACCACAGGCGCTGCGCAGGCAGGCCGCCGACGACCACCTGTGAGGCCGTGACGGTCTGGTTCGCGATGAAGGGCGCGGTGATCGTCGACGAATCGTCGATCTGGATCTCGTAGCTCGTCGCGGTGGCAACGTCGCTCCAATCGAAAGTCACCGGTTGCGCCGGTGTCGCGTCTGCGGCGGGAGAGACCAGCGTCGGCGCCGCCGGTGCCGTGGCCGTCGCCGGGTTGACCGTCAGGGTGGCGGTTCGCGACACGCCGCCGAACGACCCCGAGATGCCCACCGCCGTGGAGGCGGTGACGGTGCTGGTGGTGACCGTGAAGGTTGCGCTGGTGGCGCCGGCGGGAACGCTGACACTGGCTGGTGCACTGGTCGCGCTCGAGTTCTCGGACAGCGTCACCAACGCCCCGTCGCTCGGCGCCGCAGCGCTCAAGGTCACGGTTGCGGTTGACGACGTACCGCCGACCACGCTGGTCGGATTCAGCGACAAGGTGGACAGCGTCGGCCCCGCGCCACCCACCGGTGTCACCGTCAGCACGCGCGACAGCGTCACGCCGCCGAACGCCATCGTGATCGTGACGTTCGTCGATGCCGAGACCGTTTGGGGAAGGAGCGAGAAGCCGGCACTGGTAGCGCCGGTGCCCACGATGATGCCGGTACTGACGGGCACCGCCGCCGTGTTGCTGCTCGTCATGACGATCTGCGCGCCGCCGGCTCCGCTCGAAGGCGCGGGACCGGTCAATGTGACATTGCCGTTCACGACGCTGCCGCCGACGGCGCTGGTCTGGTCGAGCGTGAAGGTCGCGAGCGCGGCGCTCGGATCCACAGGCACCGTCGTCACCAACTCGGCGACTCGTCTGACGCCGGCAAACAGCGCCGAGATCGTCGAGCCTCCGGCAGCATTCGTCGTGACCGCGAAGCTCGCACTCGTCGCTCCCGCAGGCACGGTGACGCTGACCGGAACAATGGCGTTGATGCGGTAGCTGGCCAGCGCCACCACGGCGCCGCCCGCGGGGGCCGGAGCGTTCAGCGTGACAGTGCCGCGGGTCGAAGTGCCGGCTGGAACGGTGGCCGGGTTCAACATGATGCCGGCGAGCGTCAGCGCCGAGCCGCCTGGCGGATTGACCGCGAGCACGGCGTTCCAGACCTGCGTGCCGGAAACAGCGGCGATCGTTGTCGAGGTCAAGGCCGTCACCGAGTTGGTCGCGATGGCAAAGCTCGCGGTTGTCGCGGCGGCCGGCACGGTCACGCTCAGCGGCACCGTGGCAGCGGCCCTGCTGCTGGAGAGCTTCACCAGCGTTCCGCCGGCGGGCGCCGCGGCGTTCAGCGTCACGCTGCCGGTCGTGGTGTTGCCACCGACCACGCTGGCCGGGCTCACAGCGAGCAGCAGCGGCGGCGCCGGCAGCGCGGCGCCGGACGTGACCTCGATCGGCGCCGTCACCGTGAGATTGCAACAGGTGGCGGTGATGGTCGCGGAAGCCGTCGCCGCCACCGCGCTCGTCGCGATGCTGAAGGTGGCCGTGAAGGTTCCAGCTGGAATCGTGACGCTCGCCGGCACCGTGGCGACTGCCGTGTTGCTGCTGCGCAGCGTGACGTCCGTGCCGAATGGATTGAAGATGATCGTGAGGGTTCCGGTGGCCGAGCCTCCGCCTACCACGCTGTTCGGGATGACACTGACTGTCAATGGCAGCGGGTCTGACGGTGGCGGCGGGGGCTGGACGGTCAGGATGCCGCTGGAGCTGTAGCGGCCGTCGGTCGCGGTGATCGTGACGTCGGTCGCCACGCTGGGGCGCTGCGTGAAGAAGCTGACCTGATTGCCGTTCACCTGGCTCGAATTGACGACCACGCTCGCCGGGCCCAATACGATGTCGGGGCGGTTGCTCGTCAACTCGATCGTCGGGCCACCGCCGGTTGAGAAGCCGCTGACCGAGATGCCGTTCACTTGGCCCGCGTCGGTGCCCAAGCCCATCAGCGTGGGGATCGGCAGCGCCGGCGGCGGGCTCGGTGGCACGATCGTGATCCAGGCGTTGCCGGCGCGACCTTGGTTGGTGCCGGTGAACCAGTAGCCGGCGACATTGACGAAGTCGATCGCCGGCACATAGGACGTGTGCACATCGAAGCCGACACTGGCCGCGCCGGCCGGAAACACCAGGCCGCCATTCGTCGGCGCGAGGCCGGCGTTGGTGGTGTAGTTGGTGAGCGGATGACCGCGTGTCGTGGGCGTGGTCGCGGCCGGGGCCTCGGCGACGACGCTGGCCGCAACCCGATCCCCGCTGGTGATGTAGTTGCGCGCCACGGAAATCGGGTTAGGCCCCGAGGCGGCGCAGAAGTCGGCGCCCGATCCGTTGGTGCGGCAGCCGATGCTGCATTCCTGGCGAAACACGCAAGTGCCGAAGCCGACGTTGGGCACCGTGCACTCGTAAAGTATCCCCATCTCGCCGGCGATGTTGATGCCGCCGCAGAGCACGCCCAAAGGCTGGGTCGACCCGGCCGGCTCGGCGGTCGAGAAGTCCGCCGGCCTGGGCTGTGCCGTCACGTTCAGCGTGGCGCTTTGGCTCGTGGCGTTGGCCGACGCCGTGATGACGGGGGCGAAGGCGAGCAGGCTGTAGCGCCGGTAGTTGGCGTTCGTCGTGACGGTAAACGGTGCCGTGGTTTGCCCGGCGGGGACTATGACACTGGGCACCGATGCGGCCAGCGCAACGAGCGAGCTGGTGAGCGCAACGGCTGTGCCACCCACCGGTGCCGCGGCGCCGAGCGTCACCGTGCAGGTCGTCGAGCCGCCGCTGCCGCCGGCGATTGTGGACGGGCTGCAACTCAAGCCCGTCACGCTCTGAGCGTGGGCGTTGCCACTCAGCAACCCCAGGCTCAGTGCCATCAATGCCACGCGCAAGGCAGTGAACCATTTGCGCGCAGTGAAAGATTTCATGTGCCGGCTCTCAGTGTTGACGGGCGCGGTGCCCACGATCGTCGTTGGACTTCGAAAGGGTCAGGGCACCAAGCAAGGGACAGTTGTATACGTCTCAAGAGAACGGGTGCATCCACCCGATCGCAAGAAGTCGGAGAGAGCATGTTCTTGTTATTGCGATGCCGCCATCCCTAACTCACTGCACGTTGCCCGTTACCGCCGCATTGCCGGAGATCGTGAAAACACAGGTGCGGGCTTTGGCGCCACCGCTCGAACACGCACCCGACCAGATCGCGTGGCGGCCGCTCGCCACGCTCAGCGTGATGGCCGTATTCGCCGCAAAGGGCGCCGACGCCGTGCTGCCCACCGCGACATTGATTCCCGCCGGGCTCGACACCACGCACCTCGATCGTATTTATCGCGAACGACGAACTCGTCGCGACCTGCAGCTCGTAGCCGTTGACTTGCGGGTTCGGGACGTGCGCCCACTTCAGCGTGACCGGCAGCGTCAGCGTCTCGCCAGCGACCGGCGACACCGGCACCGGCGCCGGCCCGATCGGGTTGCTGAACGAGACCGAAAACTGAATCGTGTTCGACGGCAGGCTGCGGATGCCACCGGCGAAATCGGAGTCCGTGGCGAACACGCGCGCAAAGTAGTTGCCGGGATCGGCGATGGCAAAGGTGTCGGTCGGCGTGCGCAGGTTGTCGAACCAGAACGTGGCGGGTGTGCCCAGCACGAAGTTCGGATCGGTCGACACCTCGAGGCGATAGGTCGGCGCGTTGGCGACCGGGCTCCAGTTGAACGTGATGCTCTCGCGCGGGTGGAAGGTGTTGTAGCCCTGCGTCGGCGCGAGCACCGGCGTGGCCGGCGCGCCGGCGCCCACGCCGGTGACGGTGAAGCTGCGCGCCGCTGAAAATGCGCCCTGCTCGCCCGCCTGATTGACCGCATGGACGCGCCAGAAATAGCTGCCGTTGACCGACGGCGACGAGCTTTGCAGCCCAATCCCCAAGCCCTTGGCGCGCGTCGCCGACAAGCTATGCGTCGATCTCCACGCCGACATCATCGCCAAGCCGAAAGCAGCCAGGCAATCACTCGCAACTTCTGACGATCTCATGAGCCTTTTCCATTGAATCTCGGATCGGCCGCGATGCCTCCTCGCACCTGCCAACTCACTGCACGTTCCCCGTCACTGCGGCATTCCCGCTGATTGTCAAAATGCAGGTCTTGGCCTTGTTGCCACCGCTCGAACAGGCACCCGACCAGATTGCGTCACGGCCGCTGGCCACACTCAGCGTGATCGCCGTGTTGGTGGCGAAGCTGGCCGAGCCGCTGCTGCCCACGGCGACACTGATTCCTGCCGGGTTCGACGTGACCGTCTCACCGCCGCGCCCGCTGGCCGTGACCGTCAACGTGACGTTGAGGCCCGCTGGATTGACCGTGAGTGCGGCGGTGTGCGTGACGCCGGAGTAGATGGCCGAGATGGTTGCCGTGGTCGCTGCGGCGACGGCGCTGGTGGCCACCGAGAAGTTCGCGCTCGTCGCGCCGCTGGCCACTGAAATATTAGCCGGCACGGCGGTGGCCACCGGTGCGCTGCTCGACAACGTGACCAGCGCACCCCCGGCAGGCGCAGCGCTGCTCAGCGTCAGCGTCGCCGTCGAAGGCGTGCCGCCGGTCACGCTCGCCGGGTTCAACGCAATCGCGCTCAGGCTCGCCGGCGGCGGCACGGGCGTCACGGTGAGGACCGCGGTTCGGCTCACGGCGCTGTAGCTGCCGCTCAGCGTGACGCTGGTGTTGGCGGCGACGGCACTGGTGCTCACGTCGAACGTGGCACTGGTCGCGCCGGCCGCCACGGTGACGCTGGCGGGAACGCCAGCGGCCGCGTTGTTGCTGGTGAGCGTCACCACCGCACCGCCCGTGGGGGCTGCCGCGGTCAGGGTCACGGTTGCCGTCGATGGGGCTGGCCCGACCACACTCGTCGGGTTCAGCGACAGCGCGGACAAGCTCGCCGCTGCCGGTACGCCTTGCGGCGTGAAGCGTTGCGTCGCGGAGAACGGGCCGAAGCTACCGGCCGCATTGCGCGCCCGCACGCGCCACCACAACCGCTGGGCGGGCAGGCCACTGAGCGTGACCGTCGATGGACCCACGACGGTCGGGTTCGCGGTGAACGGCGCGGCGATCGTCGAGGAGTCGTCGACCTGCACCTCGTAGCTTGTGGCGCTGGCCACATCACTCCAGTCCAGTGTCACCGGTTGCGTAACCGTCGCCTGGTTGGCTGGGCTGACCAGGCTGGGCGCGGTGAGCGCCGTCCCGGACGTGATTGTGAGCGTTGCCAGTTGCGTGATGCCGGCGGTGCCCAGGCTGGCCGACAGTGTGGCGACGGTGTTCGCGGCAACCGCGCTCGTGCTCACGACAAATGTGGCCGTGCTCGCACCAGCCGGCACGGTGACGGATGCCGGCACCGTCGCGGCGCCTACATTGCTCGCCAGCGTCACCACCGCAGCCCCCGGTGTGGCTGCGCTGAGCGTGACCGTGCCCGTGCTGGTGGTGCCGCCCGCCACGCTGGCTGGAGCGACCGCGACCAAGCTCAGCGTCGCTGCGCCCACTGGAGCCTGCACATGCAGTTGCACTTGGGTGGTGACGTTGCCCGGCTGCGCCGCGATGTTCGCCAAAACATCGGCCGCGACCGCTCGGGTTGCAATGTCGAAGCTGACGCGGTCCGTACCGGCGGCGACGGTGACGCTCGCCGGCACGAGCGCAGCGGTCGGGTTGTCGTTGCTCAAGGTGATTGCAAACCCGCTGCTCGGTGCGCGCCCATTGAGCACCAGCGTCGCCCTGGACGATTGGCCCCCGGTCACGATGTTGGGATCGAGAAAGAACGACAAGACTTGCGTGGCCACCGGCGTGGCGGTGACGAGCAACGGCACCGTCAGGGCCTGTGTGCCCAGTTGGGCACGAATCGTCACGGTCGTGTCGCTGGCGACGGCCAAAGTGTCCACCGAGAAGCCCTGGCAGATCGAGCCCGGTGCCAGATCGGCCTGAGCGGGCCGTACCGGTGCCACCGCAGGGTGACTGCTCGAGAACGAAAGTGTGGTGCGGGCGATTTCGATTGCCGGGGCGAACTGGTCAATGCAGGCGCTGGCGAATGCAACTTGGCCGCCCACGACATTTGGGCTACTCAGGCCGAGAGACGTCAACGTGACCGGCGGCGCTGCGCCCGGTACCACGGAAAGCCAGGTCAGTCCCTCTCGGTACTGGTAGAACGTGCCACCGCCCGCGATCGGCTGGAGCGTGATCGTTCTTCCAGTGAAGGGCGCAAAGTGAATGCGATTCACAGCCGCCGTGTACACGTCAAAGGGGTGGCTGGTGACACCCGTGGGAAGGGGGATGTTCAACCGGGTCGGTTCGGCGGCAACCAGGCTGTCGGTCACTGCCAACCCCGTGCTTCCCGAGGTGGCCGCACTGGGCAATTGAAACGTTCCCGCGCCTCGATTTCCGCCGATCAGGCGCCTCGGATTCAAGGCAATCGGGTACGGCCCGGCAGCGGCACAGGCGTCGTTCAGCGTTGTCCCGTCGCCCTGACGGTTTTCGCAACCGAGCGTGCACTCCTGGCGGAAGGTGCATTGGGGGTTGATGTTCCCAGGCGATGCCGCCGGGCAGTTCCACAGCGTGCCGGACTCGCCGGCGCATGCCGTTCCCGAGCGATCCGAACGCGGGTTGAACACCGGGTCGGCGGGCCGCGCCTGGGCCGTCACGTTCAGTGCGGCCGAAACCGTTCCGCCGGCAAGCGGGTTGACCGCCGAGATGTTCGCGGTGAATGCCAAGCTGCTGTAACGGCGGTACATCGCGTTTGTGGCGAGCACGAAGTTCGCTGTTGTCTGGCCCGCAGGCACGACGATCTGCGGCACCGACGTCGCCAGTTCATGCAGCGAGCTGTCGAGCCGGATCGTGCTGCCACCCGCCGGCGCAGGTGCACTGAGCGTGACGATGCCGGTGGCCGACGCGCCACTGCCGCCGGAAATCACCGAGGGCACGAGTTGCAGACTTGCCACGCCTTGCGCGGCAGCGTTGACGCTCAGCAAGCCGCAAATCGCGGCCGGCAATACCCAGCGCAAACGTCCGGCAAGCTGGCCCAGCGCAGCAAAGGATTTCATGTCTCCGTACTCCCTGTCGGTTGACCGCATTGGGCGCGGTTGTATCGTTGATGTTTCAAGGCGGGGCAAAGTGATATCCCTAGCTTCGCTACCTGCGAACCGGGAGGCTCGGCGGGC
The DNA here is from genome assembly GCA_031419535.1 of Burkholderiales bacterium. Taxonomy (GTDB): domain Bacteria; phylum Pseudomonadota; class Gammaproteobacteria; order Burkholderiales; family Burkholderiaceae_C; genus JAEMQF01. The sequence goes on from JANOLA010000450.1 coordinate 10,319, forward strand.
GTGCCTCGGGGTCGGAAGCGACTTTGCGCAGAGCGGCCACGGGGTCGAGTTGACCTACGTCGGCGTCGCCGCGCAGCAACGAGGTGAAGTCTGTCAATCGGTTCACCACGTCGACCGGGCTGAGGGCTGGTTGGTGCGCGCGCAGCAATGCTGCCGTTGCGGAGACCCACGGCGCGGCCATCGAGGTTCATCTGGCGGCGCCGGGCGAAAACATCACCAGCAGCGTACCGGGTATTTGTATTGCCGCGAACGGCGTGTCGGGCCCCTGCTTCGGCACCTGGAGCGGAACCTCGATGGCCGCGC
>JANOLA010000451.1:0-1813 GCA_031419535.1 Burkholderiales bacterium
GGACGGCTTCGTCGACGTCGTGAGTGACCATGACGACCGTGCTCCCGGTTTCCGCGACGATACGCATGAGCTCGTCCTGGAGCCTCGCGCGCGTCAGCGCGTCCAGCGCGCCGAAGGGCTCGTCCATCAGCAGCATCTTCGGCTCCATCGCCAGCGCGCGCGCGATGCCCACGCGCTGTTTCATGCCGCCGGAAATCTCGTGCGGGCGCTTGGTGGCCGCATGGTCCATGGCGACGAGCCGCAGCGCGGCAAACGCTCGCTCGCGCAACCTGGCCTTGGGTTCGCGATCCGCGAAGACGCGTTCCACCGCGAGGTAAACGTTGTCCACGCAGCTCAGCCACGGCAGCAGCGAATGGTTCTGGAACACCATGCCGCGGTCCGGGCCCGGGCCCTTGAGTTCGCGGTCGTCGAGCAGCAGCACGCCTTGCGTGGGCGTGGTCAGCCCGGCCACGAGGTTGAGCAGCGTCGACTTGCCGCAGCCCGAGTGGCCGATCAGGCACGTGAACTCGCCGTGTGCGATGTCGAGCGAGACATCGCGCAGCGCGACGAAGGGGCCGCGGCGGGTCGGGAAGGTCATGCCGACATCTTCAATGTGCAGCATCGGTTTGGCGTTCTTGGGCATCCGAGTCTCCTTGAAGGTCAGCTGTAGTCGAAACGCTTGGCCAACGCCATCAGCAGCCATTCGAGCAACAGCCCGACGAAGCCGATGACGAAGATCGCGACGATGATGTGGGCCACATTCAGGTTGTTCCACTCGTCCCAGACCCAGAAGCCGATGCCGACGCCGCCGGTCAGCATCTCTGCGGCCACGATGACGAGCCAGGCCGTGCCCACCGACAGGCGCACGCCGGTCAGCAGGTAGGGCATTACCGCGGGCAGCAAGATGCGCGTCGCGATCTTCCATTCGCTGAGCTTGAGCACGCGCGCCACGTTGAGGTAGTCCTCGGGCACGCGCTGCACGCCCACGGCGGTGTTGATCACCATCGGCCAGATCGAGCAGATGAAGATCGTCCAGATGGCGGCCGGGTTCGCCGACTTGAACACGAGCAAGCCGATCGGCAGCCAGGCCAGCGGCGACACGGGTTTGAGCAGGCTGATGAGCGGTGCGACCATGCGATTGAGCAGCGCGAAGCGGCCGATCATGAAACCCAGCGGTATGCCCACGGCAGCGGCCAGCCCAAAGCCCAGGCCCACGCGCTCCAGCGAGTAGAGAACGTTCCAGCCGATGCCCTGGTCGTTCGGGCCCTTGCGGTAGAACGGGTCGGCGAACAGCTTGACGGCAGCGTCGAAGGTCGCCGCGGGAGTGGGGAAGGTGCCGCCCTTTTGCGTCAACAGTCCCCAAATGGCGACGATCAGCGCAAAGCCCACAAGCGGCGGCAGCACGCGGCCGGCCAGGGCGCGCCAATCGAAGGGCTCGCGCGGCGCGCGCGTTGCAGACGCGGCGGGGCCTGCCGGGCCGGCGGGCAACCCCGGCGTTGCTGGCGTCGCGGCGGTTGCTTCGCTCGTGCCAGGTTCGGGCGATGCAAGGCGCAGCGCGACCTGAGGCATCTTGACGAGCGGCGTACCGCGTGGCGAGTGAAAAACGGCGCTGACCATGGCAAGCCCCTTGGCGCTCAGGCCGCGGGCGCGCCGCGCACCTTGAACGATTCGGCGTACTTGGCGGGGTCCTTGCCCTCCCACACCACGCCGTCGATCAGCTTGCTGCTGCGCAGGTCGCTCTTGGGCACACTCACCTTGAGCTGCGCGGCGGCCTGCTTGTACAGCTCGGTCTGGTTGATGGCCTTGGCGACACCCAGATAGTCGGGGTGGTCCT
>JANOLA010000452.1:0-19233 GCA_031419535.1 Burkholderiales bacterium
GTCTACATGTTCCTGCACGGCCTGCCGCTTGACCTGTTGGCGCAGCGCACGCTGTATGCGCTGGATTCCTTTCCGCTCGTCGCCGTGCCGGTGTTCCTGTTCGACGGCAGCCAGATGAACAGCGCCGGCATCTCGCGCTACATCTACCGCTTTGCGGACACGGCCACCGGCCGGCTGCCCGGCGGACTGGCGCAAGTGAACATCTTCGGCAGCCTGATCTTCGCCGGCATGTCGGGCTCGGCGCTCGCCGACATCGGGGGGCTGGGCCGAATCGAAATCGACGCTATGCGCGACAAGGGCTTCAAGCCGGCGTTCGCCGCCGCGGTGACGAGTGCCTCGGCGATCGTCGGGCCGATCTTTCCGCCGTCGATTCCGCTCATCATCTACGGCACCGTCACCGGCGTGTCGGTGATCCAGTTGCTGCTCGGCGGCATTCTGCCGGCGCTGCTGTGCGTGGCGATGCTGATGCTGATGACGGGCTGGCTCGCGATGCGCCGCAACTACCCGCGCGCGCCGAAGTGGCCGAGCCGGGCCGAGCTGTGGCGCGACTTCAAGCCCGCGTTCCCGGCGATCATGGCGCCGGTGATCCTGATCGCGGGCATGCTGCTCGGGTTTTTCACGCCCACCGAAATTGCGGCGGTGACGGTGCTGTATGCGCTGCTCATCAGCAGCCTGTTCTACCGCGAACTCACCTGGGCCGGCGTGGTGCATGCCGCGTTCGAGACGATTCGTGCGTCGGCCGGAATCCTGCTGATCGTTGCCGTGGCGGCGCTGTTCGGCTGGATTTTGTCGGTCGAGCAAGTGCCGCAGCAGCTCACCGGCTTGATGCTGTCGATCTCGAAGAATCCCTATGTGCTGCTGCTGATCGTGAACCTGCTGCTGCTCGTGGTGGGCATGTTCCTCGACAGCACGACGGCGATCCTGGTGATCGCACCGATCATCGCCAAGCCGTTGGTGGCCGCGGGCGTGGACCCGGTGCACCTGGGCATGGTGGTGGTGTTCAACCTGATGGTGGGGCTGCTCACGCCGCCGATGGGGCTGGCGCTGTTTCTGGTGGCCGACATCGCGAAGGTGACGATGAAAGACGTGCTGCGCGAAATGCTGCCCTACTACGTGCCGTTGATCATCACCTTGCTGATGATCACGTACGTGCCCGCGCTGACGACCTGGATCCCGCGTCTCGCCGTCGGGCCGTGACGGCGTCTGGATTGACAACCACCACCTCGCGAGACTGCCAATGAATGCTGACGCCCAACCCAACCGACCGATCATCGCGCTGGCGATGGGCGACCCCGCCGGCATCAGCCCGGAGCTCACCGCAAAAATCGTCGCTCTCGACGAAGCTCAAGCTGCGGCGCGCATCGTCGTCATCGGCGACAAACGTGTCTTCGATGCCGGCGCGGCGATCGCGAAGGTCGCGCCGCAGGTCGACATGATCGGCTCGCACGACGCCATTGCGTCGGCGTGGCAGCGCCCGGTATTCATCGACCTCGCTCACCTCGACCCGGCGACCGTGCAGCGCGGTGTGGCCGCCAAGGCCGGCGGCGAGTTCGCGCTGGCCAACTACCGCCACGCGCTGCAGCGCGTCGCCTCGGGGCAGGCGCAGGCGGTGTGCTTCACGCCATTCAACAAACAGGCGATGCGTCTCGCGCTGCCGACGTATGAAGACGAAATCGGTTTCACGGCGGACACCCTGGGCATCCGCACCGCGGCGACCGAATTCAACATCCTGGATCGGCTCTGGAACGCACGCGTCACCTCGCACGTGCCGCTGTCGAAAGTGGCATCGATGCTCACGATCGATGGAATCGTCAACGCGCTCGAACTCGCCGCGATATCGCTGCGCGCCGCAGGCTTCAACCCACCGCGCATCGCGGTCGCTGCATTGAACCCGCACGCCGGCGACGGCGGCAACTTCGGCCGCGAAGAGATCGACGTGATCGCCCCGGCCATCGAACGCGCCCGCGCGCGCGGCACACCGGCCGAAGGCCCGTACCCGGCCGACACGGTATTCGTGCGCGCGCGCAGCGGCGCGTTCGACGCGGTGCTGACGATGTACCACGACCAGGGCCAGATCGCGATGAAGCTGATGGGTTTCGACCGCGGTGTCACCTTGCTCGGCGGCTTTCCGTTCCCGATCTGCACGCCCGCGCATGGCACGGCGTACGAAATCGCTGGGCAAGGCGTGGCGAATCTCGGCGCCACGCGGGCGGCGCTGCTGTTGGCGGTGGAGATGGCGCTGCGCGGGTCGCGGTGACAAGCGGCGCGCGAACCGCGCGCCGCGGATCACGCTGCCGGCAGAAAGTCGATCGGATAGACGATCGTGATGGACGGTACGCCCGCTTTCGTGCCGAAGTTGAACTTGAGCACGCGTTCCACGACCTCGGTCGACAGCGCGGTCGAGGCGAGGTCGGTCGACTTGACCGCGCACGCCGACACGTGACCATCGGGCTCGATGGTCAGGCGCAGCACCATCTTGCCGCGCAGGCTCGGGTCGTTGCGCAACTCGCGGTTGTAGATGCGGTACAGCGCCGCCTTGTAGCGGTCGAAGACGATCTGGATTTCTTCGTCGGTACGCGATGGGGTCGCACCGTCGCTCATCGGGCGTGCGTCGGCCACCGCCGCGCCGGTGCCGCTCTGCACGCGCGCGACTTTCACGCCGGCACCCGCGATGTTGGCGCCGGTGCCGCCACCCCCACCCCCGCCTCCACCCCCACCGCCGCCGCCTCCAATGCCGTCGCGGCTGATCGCGGCCACATTGATGCCGCCGCTGCCGGTGCCGGCCTGGGACACGATGAGCGAACGCGTCGCCGCCGTTCCGGCCGCGAGCTGGCCGGTGTTGGACACCCGGCCTTCCGCGCCCACCTTGTCGGGCGCGGAGTCGATCAATCCGGCGAACTCCTTCTTGAGTGCCAGGACGCCCTTGGTTTGTGCCGCCTCGCGTGCCGTCGTCGGCGCTTCGGGAGCGGGCGCGGCTAAGTCGTCCCGGCCAAGCGCTCGATCGACCGCATTCGCTGCGCTCTTCCGATCCGCCACCTTGTTCTGCGGCTTCGGGTCCGCGCTCGTCTCCGGCTTCTTGGGTTCTTCCTTCTTCTTGACGACGAGCTCGGCGATGTGTTCGGGGATGAACTCCTCGCGCTTCGCGTGATGACTGGGCTTGAAGTACAGCACGCCCGAGCCGAAGGTCAACGAGAAGAGACAGCAGACCAGCAGGATCTTGCGGTAGCGCCGGTCGTCTTCGCCCACGCGCGACCACGGCATCACCAGCGGCCGGAACGAAACCTCGGCGGCGGCGCGGGTGACCTCGAAGTCGGGGCGAAAGCTTTCGATCTCGTCTTCGATCTCGATCAGCTCATTGCTCAGGCCGCGCAGGTGGTTGGTCTGAACACCGATCTCGGACTGGACCGCTTCGCGCCGCGCTTCGATGTCGGCAAGCTTCTTGTCGAACGCAGCGACGTGCTCGCGCGCCTTGCGCAGTTGCTCTTCCGGCGAGTGGCCCGTGGACGCGCGGTTCCAGAACAGGTCCGCGGCGCCGGCCAGGTCGAGCTCGCCCAGGGAGTCGAGGATCCCGCCCAGCAGTCGGTACTGGCGTTGCTCGACCGCGCAGGCCTGGAGCTCGGCTTCGAGGCCGGCGAGTTGCCGCTCGAGTTCATCGAGGCCGCGGTTGACCCGCTCGACGGCGAGGGACTTTTCTTTCAGTGACAGGGCGGATGTACTCACTGCGGGCGAACCTGTTTGTTCTTCACTTCTGGTTCACGGCAAACGAGATCTTTCCGTAGCCGGCGTTGCTGCTGGACAGCATGACTTTCTTGAGCACCTTGAATGGCACTCTGCGGTCGGCCACGACCGTGACCTCGGTGAACACGCCGGCCTGGCCGTGCCGCTTCTCGGCCTCGGCCTTGATGCGCTCGATGGCCTGGCGAATCGGCGCGATCTCGATTTCCTTGCTCGCCACCACGTCGCTCATCGCGACGACGGCTTCGCCCTGGATGCGCACGTCGCGCTCGGACAGCGCGATCACGATGGACTGTCGCGGCGGGGTATCGACGCCCGAATCGGGAAGCATGACGTGGTCCGGCGGCTCCAGGCTGATGCCGCTGGCCTGGTTGACCAGCAGGTAGAGCACGAGCACGATGAAGATGTCCATCAGGGACGTCAGCATCATGCTGGCGGTATCGCCCTTGCGGCCCTTGGGCGCCTTTTGCGTTTTCAACGACCCGAGGCTCACGGCGCGTCTCCCACCGTCACGTTGGGAAAGAGCGTGATGCGCAGCGGCTTGGACCCTTCCCTCAGGCCACGGACCTCGACGAATTTCAATGCGTCCATCACGCCGATCATGGTGTCGTATTCGATGTCGGGCTCCATCAGCAGGATCACGTCGCGCTTGCCGAGATCGCGGTCCTTCAGGAGCTTGAGCTTTTGCGACAGCGCGGCCGTGTCGTACTTGCCGCCCACTTTGGGCAGACGATCCGTGATGTCCTTGCCGTCGCCGATTTCCAGCGCGTCCTTGCGCACCATCACCTCAATGACGACGGGAGGCGCGGCCTTGTTCGCCTCGACGCTGCCGCCGGCCTGCGGCGGCATGTTGAGCTCATGGATCGTGGTCTGCGAGAAAACCGCCGACAAGAGCAGGAAGGAGACGAGCACGACCAAGATGTTGAGCAGGGTCGTGAGCTCCAGCTCTTCCGATTCAGGATGCTTTCTTTTCAGCATGATCGTGAATGTGCGAAATGCGGGCTGCCACGCTGCCACGCACGATCATGTTGATCGTCTTGAGCGCGACGATCTCGAGACTGGAGACGATGTGACTCGCCTTGGTGTTGAGCAGCAGGCTGAAGGTCAGCATCGGCATGGCGATCAGCAGGCCCAGGGCGGTGCAGCTCATCGCCTCGGAGATGCTCAAGGACAGCAGCGCCGATTTCTCGGACGGCGCCGCCGTCGCCACGGCCGCGAACGCGCCGATCAGGCCGACGATCGTGCCGAACAGGCCGAGCAGGGTGGCCAGGTTGGCGAACAGCGCGAGGTAGGAGATTCGCTTCTCGAACTGCGGCGCGAGCGACTGCATGACTTCGTCCATCGCGAGTTCGATTTCGTTCCTGCGCCGCACCGCGCCCTGGTTCTCGAGTCCGACGTTGAGCAGCGTCGCGGCGGCCGACTTGTCGGCGCGCGTGACTTCGCGAGCCTTGTCGAAATCGCCCTCGTGCAGCAGCGGCTGGACCTGGTCCCAGAGCTTTCGATTGGCGCGCGTGGCCCGTATCAGGACGAAGTAGCGTTCGAGGACGACGCCGAGCCCGATGGCGCCGACGGCGATGATCGGAATCACCCAGATGCCGCCGGCGGCAATGAATGTGATGGCGCTCGTGAGGTAGTTCATTCTCAGTTCCTTCAATGACCGTTAGTTGCGATTGCCAAGCTTGTAGAAGTCGAGTCCGCGCAGAAACGACGGCTTGTCGATGGGGGCGATTTCCTGACTCAGCAGACTCGATTTGAAGTCCGCGTCGCGTCCGATTTCGGAACTCTTCCAGGGGATGATGGTGAGCGATTTCGGCGCTTCGCTGTTGCCCACGATGGACATTCCCGAGACCTCCTTGGCCTCGGCGTCCGATTTTTTCGCCTTGTCCTGCTTGGCCTTGTCCTGCTTGGCCTTGTTCTGTTTGGCCTTCTCCTGAGCGGCCCTTTCCTGCGTGGCCTTGCTCTGCTTGGCCTTGTCCTGGGCCATGGCCATGCCCATGCAAAGCAGCAGGCAGGCGGCAGCGATCGTCTGGGTGGTCGTGTTCATTGACTCTCCTTGATGCCGGTACGCTTCTGGAGATCGGCGATCCAGACGCCGACGCTCTTGTCGTTCGGCGCGTTCGAGGCGTAGGACTTGTAGTGCTCGATCGCGCACGCGTAGTCCCTCAGGTAGAGGTCGCAAAGGACGCCGAGGTTCTTGTGCGCCATGGCGAAGTGCGGATACTTCGCCAGCGTTTTCTCGTGAAGCGCACGCGCCTGGGCGAAGCGCCCGGTCATGCGATACAGCAGCGCGAGTTCGTTGCCGGCCACGGGGTTGTCCGGCTCGATGGTCAACGCGGCCTCGAGCTGCGTCTCGGCGAGATCCAGCTTGTCCAGCTTCTTGTAGACCAGCGCCAGATTGATCGGCGGGATCGGGTTGTCCGGCAAAGCCACCGCGAGTTTCTTGAACGCGTCGGCGGCTTGCTCGTGCTGCCCGGCCTTGACCAAGGCCATGGCCGAATCGAGTTCGGCCTGCAGGTGCGGCGCGACGCTTGGGCCGGCCTGCACGGCTTTGCCGGCCGTCGCGTGCGTCGCGGCGGCCTGTTCAAGCCGCTGGCCCGACGGCTTCTCGGCACTCGCCGCTTCGCGCGGATCGCTCAGTGGCTCCTCGACGTTCGCCGTTTCGCCGGGCCGGTCCGGTGGCGTCTCGGCCTTCGCTGCCGTGGCGACCGGCGCTGTGGGCACGGGGCTGGGCGCGGGGCTGGGCGCGGTCACGCAGCCCTGAAGCACGATCAACGCCAACGGCAACGCCCACTGCGCGGCGCGGCGGGCGGTGCGCAGCACCGCTGGCAGGCCTTCGGCTCGGTTCATTTCCGCGCCCCCGGGGTCGTAGGCGCCGGCACCGGCAGTGGCTGAGGCGTCGGCGCGGAAGCGTCGGTCTCATCCGTGGCCGCCTTGTCGCCTTCAGGCGCGGCTTCAGCCGGAGTCTGCGCTTGCGTTCCTTGTGCCTGCTGCTCAGTCTGAGACCTGGCCTGGCCGCTCAACTGCGATGGCGTGACCGCGGCCACGACGGGTTCGTGCCGAGCGGTGAGTCTGTCGAAAGCCACCAGACGGTCGAAGGTCTCGACGGGCCCGCTACTTTCCTCGAATTTCGCATAGCGCGCGGGAACGAGCTTGGCGAGCTGGGCGAAGCTCTTCTCGACCCACTTGTTGTAAATGCCCAGCTTGACCAGATCGGTGTTCTTCTGATGCACCTCGATCGCCTTTTCCTCGAACGGGAATGCCTGTTCTTCCAGCGCCAGCTCGTACTGTTCCTTCTCGTCGCCGACGAGGTTGCCGGGACGCTGCGACTCCACCAGCGAGCGGTTGAAGTCGTAGTACATCTCGGCGAGGTAGTACGAGGCGGCGGCCGTGGGCTCGCCGATCTGGTAGCGCAGCACGGCTTCGAAGCCGTCCTTCACCTGTTTGAGGGCCGCCTTCTTCATCGCCAGATTCTTGTCGAAGGGCTCCACCAGCTTGATCTGCGCGTACTGCTCGAACAGCGGTTCGGTCAGGATCAGCAACGACGAAGCCGCGAGGTAGCGCGTGCGGTCGGTGCGGGCATTGCCGGCGGCGGCATCGGCGCCGACGAGGGTCTTGAGCTCGGCGCGATAGGCATTCTCGTCGCCGCGCGACTTGAGAATCGTCGCGACCCTGAAGCGGTTCTCGATCGCCACGTCCAGCGGCTTGGGGAAGTTGGCGAAGTGGCGCCGATAGACCGCCACGGCCTTGTCCATTTCACCCGCCTGGGCGTACAGGTCGCCGGCGAGCTGCAGCGCGGCGCTGCGCACCTCGGCATCCTTCGATTCGGACTCGGTGCGCTCGTACTCGAGCGCCGCGAGCGCGAACTTGCCCGCCTCGTGGTAGACGTAGGACATCTTCTTCGTCACTTCAGGCAGCAGCTTGTGGCCCGCATGGGTGGCGCGAAACACCGTCAGCACCTGGGCCGCGCCATCCCAGTCCTTGACCTGGATGAGCGCCGCGGCGCCGTCGAAGTCGGCGCTGGGCCGGATCGTCGATTTGGGGGCGACCTGCGCGACGCGCAGGAAGTGCTGTGCGGCCACCTTGTGGTCGCCCTGCTTGCCGGCTTCTTCGCCTTGTTTGTAGATCGCGGCAGCCAAGTTCTCGATCAGGTTCGGACGTGCCTTGTCGCTTTCCGGAACGAGCGGCAGCGCCTGGACGTAGGCTTCCTCGGCGTCCTTGAACTGGTTGAGATCAAACGACGAGTGGGCCAGCGTGACCCACGCTGTGCGACGCAGCCCCAGCTCGGCATTCGAAAACAGTGCGATGAACTTGCGGCTGCTCGCGACCGCGAGCGAGTGGTTCTTCATTTCGAAGATGTCGTCGATGGCCGCGCTCATCGCCAGCGCGGCCTTTTCGTGCGCGGGGAAAGTTTCCGCGAACTTCAAGGAACCGCGAATCGTTTCCTGCTTGACTTTCGACTTGTCCTCGGCGCTCGCCGCGGCAAGGCTCTTGCGATGCACATAGACGGCGGCATAACCGGCTTCGGCGGCCTTGTCGTGCGCCGGATAGTCGTGGGCGGTGCGCTCGAATTCGACCGCGGCCTCGGCGAACGAGCCGTTCTCCAGCAGCAGCTCGGCGAGTTGGTGGTTGATGGTGGGCGACTCGGGCTCCTTTGGGAAAGAAGCCAGGTAGTCGCGGTACCAGCGCATCGATTCGGCGAAGTTGTCGGCTCTGTTCTTCTCGAACTTCTTTTCCTGGTACAGCGCGTGGTGGTGGTTGGCGAGTTCCTTGAGGCTCGCCTTCACGTAGCCCACCACTTCGGGGAAGGCCTTGGGGTCGAAGCGGCTCCAGTAGGGCGACTTCAATCCGTAGTTGACGACGAACTCCTTGTTCGCGTCGATCACGAGCTTGGGGAAACCGCCGCGCTTGTAGATTTCGATGACCCGTGTGTCGTAGTGGGGCGCGACCTTGTGGAAAGGCTCGCGCTTCACGAAGGCCTTGTAGGCGACCGCGGCATCGTTGTAGCGCAACTTGTCGAGGTAGTACTCGCCCAAATTGCCGTAGACATTCGCCTCGTAGCCGCGCTTGCCGAACTTGGCGAAATGGGAGCTCACCGCGTCCGGACCGCCGAGATTGGAGAAGGCCAGGCTGATCACGCGGTACGTGTCCTCGACGCGTTGGTGCTCCAGGATGTTCTTCGGTTTGTCGAAGTCGTAGCCGCTCTTGATCTTGTGGTCGAGCAGGGCCATGAAGCGTTGCAGCGACTCGTCGTACATGTCCTGCTTGTACAGGGTCCAGCCGAGCTTGTAGAGCGCGAGCTCGTGGAACGCCGAGGCCGGCCCCTTGTCCGCGACAAACCTGTAGGCTTCCTCCGCGTCGAGCCACTTCCTGCGGGTGAAGTGGTACTCGCCGCTGCGAAACCTCACCTCATCGACGTAGCGCGACTTCGGATACTCCTTGACGATGCGGCCCATCGTGGCCATCGCCTTTTCCGTCATGCCGAGTTCGTCGTAGGCGCGCGCCAGCTGGTAGAGCACCTGGTCGTTGCGCTCGTAGTGGGGGTACTTCGCGAGCAGTTTCTGGTACAGCGCGATCGCCTCGCCGGCTTCGCTCTGCAACGCGACCGCGGAGCCGTCCGGCGCGGCGATGTCCGGCTGGGGCGCGGGCTGGACGGGGGCCGATTTCGTCGCGCGCGTCTCGAAGTCGCGGTTTGACTCCTTGGCCGCAGCCTTGCCCTTGGCGTTCTTGCTCGTCGTCTTGGCCGCGGCTGTGAGCGGTTTCGCCTTGGGGGGTTGCGCGAGCTTGGTGCTCGCCGCCGGCTTGGGCAGAACCAGCGCGGCCGCAGCGGCAGCGGGTGCGGCCGAGGGGCCGGGCGCGCCGAGCGCGTTAACCGCGTTGGGCGCTTCACGCCGCGTAGCCATCTCCTGGTTTCGCTTCACGCCCTCGACCGTGCCGTATTCCTTCTGGACCTTCAGGTCCGCCAGGCGCCGCAGCGCCTCCGGCGCGAGGCCGCCCTCTGGCGTGTTCTCCAGGACCCGCTGGTAGCTCTGCATCGCGAGCTCGCTGCTGCGGTCGATCTTCACGTCAGTGAGCGCTATCTTGGCTTGACGCAATTCGCCGATCGAGCTGGCGGTGTTGCGCGCCGGGGTGGGCGCGGGCGCAGTCGTCGTGTTCGTGTTCACGGCGCAGGAGGCCAGCACCGCGAGGCAGGGCAAGAACAGGCGGCGCCGGCGGCTCATTTCGAAGCGTCCTCTTGAGTAGATCCGGCTTTGCCGGGCTGCTCAACCCCCGCGGGGGGCGGACGACGTATGTCGTCGGCCTGGGGGCCCTCTTGACTCTTGCTGGCGCGGTCGTAGCTTTCGGCCAGCGCGAAGCGGGCCTGAACCTGATAGTCCTCGAGCCGCGCGCGGCGCTGCTCGAGCTCCTGGATCGCCATGGTTTCGAGCAGATGGCCCTGCCGCGCCATCAACGTGGCCACCTTGTCCCCGGCGCTCTCCACATTGCGGCGCAGCCCGCGCAGAGCGTCGTCGTAGCCCTTGTAGCTCTGGGTCGCCGCCTGGCGCGAGCGAACGAACGAGCGGTAGACCGTGCCCAGTCGGTCCACATCGGCGTCGAGTTCGTGCAGGTGCTTGTAGGCCAGCGTGAGTCGGGAGTTGTAGGTGGTGTGGATGTTCCAGCGCAGCAGGCCTTGCAGCCGCTCGATGCGCCTGCGCGCGTCCGGGCCGCTCGCGGTCGTGTCGTTCTTGACCTTCTCGCTCAATTGACCGAGCTGCTCGCGCAAGATCCGTTCGTCGCCGGTCTCCAGAAAATCGGGCTGCGGCGCAACCAGCAGCCTTTTCAGTCGCTCGTGCAAGGTTTGGCGTTGCTCCATGCGCAGTCGCATTTGCGAGTCCAGCGCCTTAAAGCGCTCGTCGATCTCCGGGAGTTCTTGCTCGTAATAGCGGCTGCGAATCTCGACCATCTCGCCGAAGGAGTCGAGCGAATCAGCCCATGCCGCGGACTTGCGCCGCAGTTCGTCCAGGTCGAGGTAGTTCTGCAGCGACTCCTGGAAGTCGTTGGACGCCATCAATTCGAGCAGGTAGTGGGTCTCGGGAGAGTCCGGCAGCTCGCGCAGCCGCACCACCCAACTGCGGTCGGATCGCGATTCGTCGCGCACCAGCGCGGCGAGGAACTTGCCTTCCCGGATGCTCTTGAGCGAAGCCTCCAGCTTGGCCAGCTCACCACCGAAGCTCTGCAGCGCCACGGCGTACAGCTGAACCGCTCGGCCCGGCAACTTGAGCTTGCTGTACGCGTAGGGCGCGCCGAGCAGGCCTTCCTGAACCGCCTTGTCCGTGCTGTTGCGCTCGATCAGCGCAGACCACGGCACGAGCGCGCGGTCGAATTTGCCTTCGGCGGCGTCGGCCCAACCGGAGCTCAGCAATGCGCGGTTCGAAAAGGGTCCGCTGGCGCGCACCCGGTCAAAAAACGGCTTGGCCTCGCCCGGTTTCCCGGCGGAAATCAGGCGGTTGCCGAGCAGAAGATTGGCCTTGTCCTTGATCGCGAGAGTTGCTTCGTCATCCGCCCCGAGCAAACCCGCTCTTTGCAGCTCGGCCAGGCCTGCGTCCTCCTGACCGCTCAACATCAAGGCAATTCCGAGGTTATACGCAGAATAACCCTCAAAGCCTTTCTCGCTCATCATTCCCTGCAATATCTTGATCGCCCCCGGGAATTTCCCGGTGCGCATGTATATCTGCGCACGCAGCAGCAATTCTTCGTTGCGGATGCTTTCCGGGATTCGGCCCTGGATTATTTCGATGGTGGTCAACGCGGAGCTAACGTCGTCCTTTTGCATGAAGATGCGTGCCAAGCGCCACGCAGCTTCGTTGCGAATCGCTTCGTCGACGGCTCCGTCCAGCACCGCCTTGATGGCCCGGCCGGCACGCTGATGCATGCGGTAGGACAGTTCGAAGTCACCTACCGAAAAGTTGGCCTGATTGACCTGATAGTGCAGCGGATCGAGTTTCGGATCGTCGAGGCGGTGAAACTGCCACAGCTCATTGTCCAGCTGGGAGATGGCATCGAAGTAATTGCCTTGTGCTGCCTGATAGTAAGCCTCTCCCAAATAGAGATCCTTGGCGCGCGCCTTTCCAACCGGCTGCGCTAAAACCGCCAATGGGCCGACCAGAAGCCCTATGAGCACCCCCAGGCCGACGACATACGTCGTCCGCCCCCCGAGGGGGTTGAGTAAAGTGGCAAAGCCACATTTACTCAAGAGGAGAAGGTATCTTCGGAGCACGAAGGATGACTATTCTTTGAACTGGATGGTTTTCCCGGATGACTCCGAGCGGTCGACGAGGATTTCCAGAAGCTTGGGCTCGACCGACTTCTTGAACTTGTAAGTCGCGGCCTGCCGAAAGTCCGTGTCGCCGGTTTTGCCGGTCACGGCGACCTCCAGCACATGCTCGCCGGTCCGGATGTTGCCGGTGTGAATCCGCTGCACGCCGCCGCCTTGCAGCGCCTCGAGTTCCTTGAACGTGTAGATGTGGTGCGCCGCGTCCTTGCCGTCGAGCTTGAGTCGCACGGAGTCCAGCCGCAGCTTTCCGCTGCCCGTGAAGCTGACGAAGAGCGCGAACTGCGTGTTCGAGGGATAGAGCAGTTTCTCCTCGAGCTGCTGCAGCTCGGAGGAGATGGACAACACGTCCTTCTTGATGTCCTGCACCTGCTCGTCCAGGCCCTTGACCTGCTCTTTGGGCGCCTGTTGCGCCAGGACCTGGCAGGTCGCCGCGATCAGGGCGGCAGCGATCAGGACTTTGTGAAAGCTGTTCATAGGGCAATCGCCGTAGCAAATGTTTGGATCGCGAGGCCAGGTTTCCCAATGAAAGCAAGGAAAGCAAGGAAAGCAAGGAAACTCGCAGATCGAGTGTGTGTAAGTATTTTCTGACCGACATTCTCCGATCAGTATGGTTTCAGTGCATCACCAAACAGGTAACCTGGAGTCGATGTTGCTACATTCTTGCTGTTTTTCGCCTTCCTTATTCGGCTTCTGCAGGGGCAGCGAGAGATCAAACTTGTATTAATTCGTATATTCCTTCTTACAGTCGGTGTGGAATAGTTCACAAAATTCCTCGGCGCTCAGCCCGAATCTCCTTTTGTTCTTCAGAGATTGGCCGCTCTTGTCGAAAACGGGCCGATGAGCACTCGAATTCATGAGCTATTCCCATGCAATACATGCAGCGCGAGATTCGGCCATGCTTCGTGATATGGAACACGGAAGGCCCGTATCAAGGTTTTCCGGCGTGATCTTCGGTGGCCGGATGGCCGTCTCGAATCGCTGCTTTTCGACTCGTTGCAAGTTTCCGGCAGCGGAACTTTGAGGTCTGGCAACGTCGCAAAACCGGGATTCGCGTTCAGGACCGGACGCCTCACCCAGGTCGTGGCTCCTTCGATAACCGCAGCACAGACCGACTCATGAAACCGAATGCGCAACGCTAACTTCCAGAGGGCTCTTTCCCAGTTGATCGATTGGGCAGGACTCTCCCGACAGATCAAGTTGCTGGCGCTGGCGCTCGCTTTGAGCACCAGTGCGGGTCAGGCATGGGCGCAAGCGCAGTGCAGCGTCAAGAACAACGCGCCAGCGCTGATCCAACATGACTTGGCAGCCAGCTACTGCGAGCTGTGCGGATACGGTTATGTGAGCGTCGTCATCACCAACCCGTACCAGGGCGCGACCATGGTCGGCATGGGGGTGGTGGAGAACCTGGGTTCTTCAGGCTTGACCTATGCGCCGGCCGCGCCGACACCCGTTCGGTACAGCATCAATGGCGGCCCCTTGGTCAACGGACCGGCACCCGCCGTCAGCGGCGCCAACGGCTCCGTGCTGACCTGGAATGCCGGCTCGTTTCCCGCGTTGGCCGCGGTCAACGGCGCTAACAACTTTTCGACACTGACGATCACCGTTGCCGTCACGCGCGCGGGCGCGTTGACACAGGAAGGACTGGTCACGGCCAATCGCCAAATTCAAGCCACTTTGGCCTACAGCACCACTCCGGCTTGCGCCGTCACGAGTCCGGTCAGCACCGGGCTCGACACGCTAGCGCTGCGCGAACCGCTTCCGGTGATCAGCAAGCTGGGCCGCAACGTGGATGCCAACCAATCTGCCGCCAACTATTCCGGCACGGTGTACGGAAACATCAACGACGACGTCATCTGGCGCGTACGGGTCACCAACAACGGTCTGGCGGCCATGCAGGACATGCGCATCAGCGACGCCATGCAGACCGGCGGCATGAACATCCACTATGCCTGTCCGTCGGAGGCCACGGCGACGACGGCCGCGAGCAACCTGAATGCCATCGTTACCGGCGGCACGCCGCCGGCGCCACCGGCGGGCTGCGTGGTGGCCGGCAATACGATCGGCGCATTCATCGTCAACAACCCCTTCGGCAGTCCCAACAACGACAGCCCGGACTTGGTGGATGTGCCGGCCAACGGCACGACGGACGTCTTTCTGGTGGGCAAGCTCGCCAGCTCTTGCGCGGCGAACACCACCAACACGGCGTCCAACCTGCAATGGGGCTGCACGGTCGAGGCGCCTCCCGGCGGCATCACCCAAACCTCCGCGGGTGTGACGCCGGCCAATGCCGTGGTCACGCTGAGCGATCTGGTGGTGCCCGCGGGCCTGAACGTGCAGCGCCGTCTCACCGGCATCAATACCGCGCAGCCCGTGGGCAGCCGCGGCTTGATGACGATCACCATTCGCAACACCACGGGCGGCTCGATCAAGAACATCGACCTGCGCAATGTGCTGCCGCCCGAATACGTGATGGACCCGACCTTCACTCCGACGCTGAACACCGTCGGCGCGTACGGCAACTATCCGGGCATGACCGACCGCATCACCTGGACGAATCCGGCGCCGGGCACTTTCCCGCTGACCACGACCCTGCCGGCCGGCCCGCTGGCCAATACGCAACCGCAGTTCACGTTGTCGAGTTCGACCAGCCATCCGAACTATCCGGACCAGGTCAACATGGTCCGCCACAACGACCTCGTGACCATCACCTTCCGCGTGGTGCTGATCAGGTCGTCGAGCTACGACCGGGTCGCCCATCTGGATGTGACGCCGGAGGTCACGGCAGATGGCACCGACCCCTCGAACCAGACCACGCTGAACAACAGTCTTTTTCTGACCTACGAGGATTTCTGCAGTCCCGGCACGGTCAGGAACGCACCGACCTACCCCTACAACGACATCTTCCCCGCATTCCCCGAAGACCTCGACATTGCCATCAACGGCAGCGTGTTCATCCTCACCAACGATCCGCTGCAACCCTTGACCCTGCCGGTGGTGGTGAGCAACAACGGCGGACACGACGCACGCGACTACCAGGTCTTCGTCAGTTTCGGCGCCACGATGCAGGTGCAGACGGCGCCCGCGGGCTGCAGCGTCGTCGCGCCTTCGGGCTCGCCCCCGCAGCCCGCACCCTGGAAAACATGGATCTTGCCCGCATCCATTCCCGCGACGGCCACGGTCTATCGCTGCGTACCGGGCGGCGCGCTGCCCAACCCGAGGACGCCCGGGGGTTCGACCACGCTCAATTTCACGGTGATCAAGACCAGCGACCCGGCGCGGCTGGCGCTGGATGACTTGAGTTTCCGCGCCGATGTCGTGGGGGAGATCATGCTGAGCAACGGCACTCCCTTGTGGTTCCCGACGCCCATCGTGCGTGCCGACGGTCAGACCGATCGCGCCAACGACTACAGCCTCGATGGCGTGCGCGCGCGCGTGGTCGGGTTCAACCTGACCAAGCGCAGGCAGGGCAACTGCACCGAGAACAATCCGCCGCCGGCCCTGCCCGACAGCCTGGTGCAGATCGGCGAGGAGTGCACTTTCCACATCGAGAGCGGTGGCTGGTTCGGCTTCCTGACGCCGGGCTTCACCTACATCGCGGTGCAGAACATCAGGGTGGTGGATCAGTTGCCTGCCGGGCAGGGCTACATCTCTTCCACCGATCCGGCGCTGACCAGCACCCCGCTGGTCAGGCAGTTTGCGCTGACCGCGGTGACCAATCCGCCGCTCAATCCGCTGGACGAGGGCGCGGTCGCCTGGACCTTCAACCCGGTGGCGCCGCTGTCGAACCGCATCTCGCAACGAGACGAGTGGTTCCGGGTCGATGCCACCACCCGCATCCTCAACTCGCCCGTCAATGCCAGCGCCGCGCCCAATCAGCACGCGGCGATCAGTTCCAACGTCCTGAACTCGACCTTCGAGGCCGTGTTCGCCGGCCCTGTGGAGCAGATTTTCACGCTGGGCCCGACGACCATCGGCTTCCCGCTGCCCCCGATACGAACTGTCAACCAGAGGGTGACCGAACCGCTGGTCACGGTGGTGAAGACCGTCTGCAACGAGACGCTCTATGGCGTCGGCCCGGCCTGCAGCAACTTCGTTCCGCTGGCCGACAACGGCGACACCTACGACACCTATGTCTACCGGGTCGTCGTCACCAATGCCGCCGCGGCCGCAGGCGTGACGCGGGCGCCCGCCTATGACGTCAGCACCCGGGACATTCTGGATCCCAGCGACCTGATGTTGGTGGTGCCGTTCGCCAGCGATGGTCTGGACAACGACGGCGATGGCCTGATCGACGCCGCCGACATCAACGGCGAAGGCAGCATCAGCGACAACATCGTCAACAACGCCAATCCGGCCCAGATCGCCTTCTCGCACACCCACAGCAATGCGCTGCTGAGGATCAACCCGGGCTCCTCGGTCACCCTGTACTACCGGGTCGACCCCGACCTGACCGTGCAGGCGGGGCAGCAATTGGTCAACACGGTCACGGCCTCGTACGACACGCTGGCCGGTCCCTCCGGTGCGCAAACCGTGGTGCAGTCGGCCAGCGGCACGGTCGGCGGCGCGCGCACCACCACCTCGCCCGCTTCCACGGCCACGGTGCGCATGCTGCTGCCGACGGTGCAACCGAAACGGATCGTCGCGCTGTCGCAGCCCAACCATGCGACCGTCGTCACGCCGCCGGCGGCGCAGCCCGTCTCGGTGGGCGAGGAGATCAGGTACGAGCTGCGTGCGATTCTGCCGATCGCCGAACTGCGCAACTTCGTCATCCGCGATCAGCTGCCGGTGGGCGTGCGCTGTGCCCAGGCGCCGACGGTGGACCTCGGGCCGACGGGGCCCCACGCCCTGGCCGGGTTCGTCCCCGGCGGCCTGATCACGCCCACCTGCACGGACACGCTGGTGCAGTGGAATTTCGGCACGCAGGCCCTGACCAACGGCGCGAGCATCTCGTTCTACGACTTCGCGGTCAATTTCGTCGGGCGGGTTGAAAACACCGCCAGCACCAACGATGGCAACGTGCTTGCCAACGGCGCCGCTCCATCGTTGGTGACAGCGTCGTACACGAACAGCCTCGGCACCTTGGTGACGCTGCCCATCGGCAGCGTCAACGTTCAGGTGCAAGAGCCCCGGATCGTGCTGACCCAGACACTCGCGCCCGCCACGGCCGACGCCGCCGACCAGTTGACGGTGACGGTGACCGCCACCAACACCGGCACGGGCGCGGCCTACAACCTGCGCGTGCTCAACGATCTCACGACATTGGGCAAGTTGAGCTATGTGGGCAGCGGTATCGGCGGACTCGACCCGCCCGACGTGGTGGACGTCGCCACCCTGGGACCGAACCGACCCATCTTCATCTGGAACCCAAGCAATCCGAGGTATTCGATCGCGCCCGGCGCCAGCCGCAGTTTTACCTTCAGGGTGAGCGTCAACATCGGCGTGCAGCCGCTGGAGGTCATCGCCAACACGCTGCAGGCCAAGTGGGATTCCCTGCCGGGCCGCACCACCGCCCTCAACAGCACTGGACAGATCGGCGCGGATGGCAGCGCCACCGGCCTGCGCACTGGTACTTTGCCCAATTCGGGCGTGCAACCCAACGACTACGAAACCAGCGCCAGCGCCAGCTTCGTGGTGCCCGCCGTCACCATGAGCAAGACGGACCTGACGGTGGCGGTCGTGCCGGCGGTTGGTGCCTACAAGAATTTCCAGGTCGACATCAACCTGCCCGAGGGCACGACCCAGAACGTGCTGCTCACGGACAACCTGGCGTTCGGCAGCGTGAGTTACCTGCTTGCGAACAACGCCACCTACGACATCACCTACAGCTTCCAGGGCATCGCGTCGATCAACGGCGCGGCACCGTCGGAGGCCGCGTTCACCTCGTTCCCGGCGGACAACGCAGTGGGCAACGCGGTCTGGAACATTGGCAGCGTCGTCACCGCCAGCGAAAACGACCTGGCGACCACGGCGATCGCCCCGCGCATCCGCATCAACTATTTCGCGCGCATCGACAACACGCTGGCCGTCAACGCCGGCAGCACCCTGCGCAACTCGGCGACCCTCAACTATCGCAATGGCGCCACCGGTGCCACCATGACGCTGAACGCGACCACGCTGCCGATCACGGTGGTGGAGCCCGCGCTGACGCTGGCCAAGGCGATGAGCAACCTCACCTCGCCGGGCCTGCCGCCCGACGGCGGCGACGTCCTGGAATACACGCTGACGCTGGTCAACACCGGCAACTCGACGGCGCACGACATCAACCTCGTCGATACGCTGTCGCCCCTGCTCAATTTCCACGGCGCCTTCACGCCCACGGCCACCATCGCGGGTACGCCGGTGAGCGGCTTCGTGCCCACCCCCGGCGCCGCGCCAGCGGGACCGCTGGTCTGGGGCCGCGGCAACGCGGACGGCAGCCTGGACCTGCCGGCCGGCCAAACCCTGCTGGTGAGGTACCGCGTCATCGTCCTGCCGGCCGCGCAGCCCAACACGGTCATCGGCAACAGAGTCACGGCCGACTGGACCTCGCTGGACGGCGCCAACGCCTTCGAGCGCACCGGTGCCGGTTGTCCCGCCTTCACGGCGCCCAACAGGTATTGCGTCGGGCCCATGGTGGCGACGACGATCACGCCCGACAACAACGCGATCGCCAAGGCAGTCGTGGCCGACAGCTATGCGGTCGCCGGTCTGAGCACGGCCACCGATGCCCTGCTCCGCGTCGGCGACACGGTGACTTTCCGCCTCAATGTCGCGATTCAAGAGGGCCGCACCCGCAACGTCGTGGTGACCGACGTGCTGCCCGCGGGCATGGCCTTTGACGGCATCGTCAGCATCAATGGAGTGGCAGTCCCGCCTTACGCGGCGCCGCTGGCCGGGCCTGGGTCCAACTTCAGCTACAGCCTGCTCGGCATTCCGTCCGCCGGGCAGACCGGTACCGTGAGCTGGAACTTCGGCACCATCGACAACAACCCCGCGGGCGACCCGACCACCGACATCCTGGCGATCGAGTACCGCGTCAGGGTCGTGCCGGGCGTGCTGGCCCAGGCGGCCAGCACCACGCTGACGAATGCGGCCCGGTTGAGCTACATCGACGGCAACGGCAATGCGTCGCCGCTCGTGCCCAGGTTGAACAGCAGCGCCCCTGTGACGGTGGTGCAGCCGGTGATCTCGACGCTGACCAAGACGGA
>JANOLA010000453.1:0-4666 GCA_031419535.1 Burkholderiales bacterium
CTGCCGCACGGCTATGAGGGGATGGGGCCCGAGCACAGCTCGGCGCGTCTGGAGCGCTTCATGCAGCTGTCGGCCGACACCAATATGCAGGTGGTGCAGACGACGTCGCTGACGTTCGGATAGCGCTTGAGCTCGGCGGCGAAGGCCTTGTGCGGGAAGGGATAGAGCTGCTCGACGCGGACGATCGCGACGTCGCCGGTCTTCTTCTCGGCGCGCTTCTTGACCAGGTCGTAGTAGACCTTGCCCGAGCAGGCGATCACACGTTTCACCTTCTCGGCGTTCACCTCCGTGCTCGTCTCGGCGATCACCGTCCTGAACTCGCCCTTCGTGAACTCGGTGAGCGGCGACGTCGCGTCCTTCGCACGCAGCAGCGACTTCGGCGTCAGGATGATCAGCGGCTTCCTGAACATGCGCACCATCTGGCGGCGCAGCACGTGGAAGATCTGGCTCGCGGTGGTGGGCTGAACGATCTGCATGTTGCTGTCGGCCGCGAGCTGCATGAAGCGCTCGAGCCGCGCCGACGAATGCTCCGGCCCCTGGCCCTCGTAGCCGTGCGGCAGCATCAAGGTGATGCCATTGGCGCGGCCCCACTTCACTTCGCCCGAGGCGATGAACTGGTCGATCACGACCTGCGCGCCGTTCACGAAATCGCCGAACTGGGCTTCCCAAATGACCAAGGTGTTCGGCTCGGCCGACGCGTAGCCGTACTCGAAGCCGAGCACCGCTTCTTCCGAGAGCAGCGAGTCGATGACGACGAACGGCGCCTGGCCGGTGGCCACATGCTGCAGCGGCGTGTAGGTGCCTTCGTCCCACTTCTCGCGGTTCTGGTCGTGCAGCACGGCGTGGCGGTGCGTGAACGTGCCGCGCCCGCAGTCTTCGCCCGACAGGCGCACGGCGTAGCCGCTCGCCACCAGCGACGCGAACGCCATGTGTTCGCCCATGCCCCAGTCGACCTTGATCTCGCCGCGCCCCATCGCCGCGCGATCGGCGAGCACTTTCTCGACGAGTGAATGCACTTTGAAATTGGGTGGCACCGTCGTCAGCCGCTCGGCCAGGCGCTTCACTTCGGCCAGCGGCAACGCGGTGTCGGACGCATCGGTCCACTTCTTGCCGAGGAACGGCGCCCAGTCCACCGCGTACTTGCTCTTGTAATTCGTCAGCACCGGATCGACGGTGTGTTTGCCGGCCTCCAGCGCCGCGCGAAACTCCTTCACCATCGCGTCAGGCCCAGCGGCGGGCAGCATGCCTTGCGCGACGAGCCGCTCGCCGTAAAGCTTGCGCGTTCCCGGGTGCTGGGCGATCTTCTTGTACATCAGCGGCTGCGTCAGCGACGGTGTGTCCTGCTCGTTGTGGCCGAGCTTGCGAAAGCACACGATGTCGAGCACCACGTCTTTGTTGAATTCCTGCCGGTAATCCAGGACGAACTGCGTCGCGAGCACCACGGCCTCCGGGTCGTCGCCGTTGACGTGCAGCACCGGCGCTTCGATCATCTTCACGACGTCGGTGCAATACAGCGTCGAGCGCGTGTCGCGCGGGTCGGAGGTGGTGAAACCGATCTGGTTGTTGATCACCACATGCACCGTGCCGCCGGTGTAGTAGCCGCGCGTCTGAGCCAGCGCCAGCGTTTCCATCACGACGCCCTGGCCGGCGAACGCGGCGTCGCCGTGCACGAGGATCGGCAGCACCGTGTCGCCGTCGGTGTCGCCACGCCGGTCTTGCCGCGCCTTTACCGAACCTTCGACGACCGGGTTCACGATCTCCAGGTGCGACGGGTTGAACGCCAGGCTCAGGTGCACCGGGCCCTTGGTCGTGGTCACGTCGCTGGAGAATCCCTGGTGGTACTTCACGTCACCGGCGGGCAGGTCTTCCTTGGCGGTGTGGTCGAACTCGGCGAACAGGTCCTTGGGCATCTTGCCCAACGTATTCACCAGCACGTTGAGCCGGCCGCGGTGCGCCATGCCGATCACGATTTCCTGCACGCCGTTCGCGCCGGCGCGCTGCACCAGTTCGTCCATCGCGGCGATGAAGCTTTCGCCGCCTTCAAGCGAAAAGCGCTTCTGGCCGACGTACTTGGTGTGCAGAAAACGCTCCAGCCCCTCGGCGGCGGTGAGCCGGTCGAGAATGTGGATCTTGCCTTCGACGCTGAAGTTCGGCTTGCTGCGCACGCTTTCCAAGCGCTGCTGCCACCAGCGCTTTTCCACCGGCTCGGTGACGTGCATGTACTCGGCACCGATCGATCCGCAATAGGTTTCGCGCAGCGCCTGCACGATCTCGCGCAGCGTCATGTTCTCGGCGGACGAGAAGTAGGTGTTCGACGCGCTGAACGTGATGTCCATGTCGGACTCGGTCAGGTCGTAGAACGCCGGCTCGAGCTCCGGAATCTTCGGCCGTCCCTGGCGCTGCAGCGGGTCCAGATTGGCCCAGCGCGAGCCGAGGAACCGGTACGCCGCGATCAGCGACTGCACATGCACCTGTTTGCGCGCCACCGCCAGGTCGGCGCTCGACGCCTTGTTGCCGAACGCGTTGGCTTTGGCGCGCTGCGCGAACGATTCGACCACCGGCGCATGCGCCACGTCGCGTGCGGTGGAACCGTCGGTGGCGGGAACGTTTTGCAGCGCGTCGAAATAGGCGCGCCAGTGGTCGGAGACGGAGCCGGGGTTGTCGAGGTAGGCCTCGTACATGTCCTCGACGTAGGGCGCGTTGCCGCCGAACAGGTGCGAGTTGGCGCGGTACTGCTGCATCATGGGCGCTCACCTTTCATGCCGGAATGCGGCACATCGAGGGGTTGAAAAACCTTCCGCGACACGGCTTCACCGGATGGCGGACTAGCGGCCCGGCGCGTCGAACACCGGGGCGGAAACATCATTTCCGGCCGGGACTGTACCACCGCAGACGCTGGCTGAAGCCCAGAACTGCGGGCTTTCCCGGCCCTGTAGCGCGAGCGGCTGCCGTAGCATGGCGGCTCGCAATTTCGCCAAGGAGCTTTGCATGAAATCAACCCGACTGCTGGCCGCCGCCGTTTTGGTGGCAAGCCTGTACGCCACCTCCGCGCAGGCCGTCACCCTGCGCTGGGCCGCGCAAAACGACATCCTGACGCTGGACCCGCACTCGCAGAACCATGCGACGACGAACGCGATCCTGATGCATTCGTACGAGGGCCTGACGCGCTACAGCGCCAAATACGAGATCGAACCGTCGCTGGCCACGAAGTGGACGTACATCAGCCCGACACAAGTGCGCTTCGAGCTGCGCAAGGGCGTCAAATTCCACGACGGCACGCCCTTCACCGCCGACGACGTGGTGTTCTCGTACGGCCGCATCAAGCAGCCGCAGGGCACGATGTCGATCTACGTGACCGGCGTGGCGGACATCAAGAAGGTCGACGACCACACCGTCGATTTCATACTGGCGACCCCGAACCCGATCCTGCTGCGCAACATCGTCGACTTCCGCGTCATGAGCAAGACCTGGGCGGAGAAGAACAAAGCGATGAACGTGCAGGACTACAAGGCCAAGGAAGACACCTACGCGTCGCGCAACGTGAACGGCACGGGCTCCTACAAGAACACCTCCTGGGCACCCGACCAGCGCGTGACGATGACGCTCAACCGCGAATGGTGGGACAAAACCACCGGCAACGTCACCGAAGTCATCTATACGCCCGTCAAGTCGGACCCGACGCGCGTGGCCGCATTGCTTTCCGGCGATGTGGACATGCTGACCGACCTGCCCACGCCCGATGTGGCGCGGCTGCGCGGCGAAAGCAAGCTGAAGATCCTCGACGGCCACGAGGTGCGCACCATCTTCGTCGGGTTGGACCAGGGCAGCGACGAACTGAAGTATTCCGACGTCAAAGGCAAGAATCCGTTCAAGGACAAACGTGTACGCGAAGCGCTGAACGTCGCGATCGACCGCGAAGCGATCAAGCGCAGCATCATGCGCGGCATGTCGTTGCCCGCGGCGATCATGGTCGCCCCTGGCGTGAACGGCCACAGCCCCGACATCGACCAGCCCCTGAAGCAAGACACCGACAAAGCGAAACGCCTGCTCGCTGAGGCCGGCTACCCGAACGGATTCGAGTTCCAGCTCAACTGTCCGAACAACCGCTACGTGAACGACGAAGAAATCTGCCAGGCGCTGGTGGCGATGTGGGCACGTGCCGGCGTGAAGGTCAAGCTGGCGTCAGAAGGCATGGCGACCTTCATCCAGAAAGTGCAGAACTTCGACAGCTCGGCTTACCTGCTCGGTTGGGGCGTCGCAACCTACGACGCGCAGTACACCTTGCAATCGCTGATTCGCACCCGCACCAGCGGCGCGGACGGCAACTTCAACTTCGTCAAGCTCAGCGATGCGAAGGTGGACCAACTCACCGACGCGATGAAATCCGAAACCGACATCGCCAAGCGAAACGCGATGATTCGCGAAGCGCTGGTGCGCACGCGCGACGAGTTCCTCTACGTGCCACTGCACCACCAGGTTCGGCCGTGGGCGATGAAGACCGGCGTGGACACCGTGCACCGCTCGGACGACCGGCCCGAAGCGCGATTCACCTCGGTGAAATAAGCGCCATGAAACTGGCGGCGCACCAGTGCACCACCACCGTCGTTTCGGCAGGCGAAGCGGGTGCGAACAACATCGCCGGGTTCAGGCGTTTCATCGTCCCCGG
>JANOLA010000454.1:0-22687 GCA_031419535.1 Burkholderiales bacterium
CCGAGAGGTCGCCGATCCAGGCGATCCAGGGTGCGTTGCGCATTTCCACGCTCGACAGCAAGACCCAGTACAAGGCGATGAAGAACGGCATCTGCACGACGATCGGCAAGCAACCACCCAGCGGATTGACTTTCTCCTCGCGGTAGATGCGCATCATCTCTTGCTGCATTTCTTGCGGCTTGTCCTTGAGCCGCTCGCGCAGCGCCATGACTTTCGGGTTGATGGCTTTCATCTTGGCCATCGATCGATACGCCGTCGCATTCAGCCAGTAGAACGCAATTTTCAGCAGCACCACCAGGCCGACGATGGCCCAGCCCCAGTTGCCGATGAGTTTGTGCAGTTGCGTCAGAAGCCAAAACAGCGGCTTCGCGAGAATTGTGAACCACCCATAGTCTTTCACGAGTTCCAGGCCGGGAGCGAGAGCGGCGAGTTTGTCTTCCTCTTGGGGCCCGACAAGAAGCCGTGCTTCCACCGTCTTGCTGGTGCCGGCCGCAACCTCGCCCACCGGCAGAATCATCCCGACCGAATAGGTGTTTGCTGCCACTTTGCCGGTATAGAACTCACGCAGCTGATTCGGCTGGCCGGCCGTGTCGACCAGCCAGGCGCTCGCGAAATAGTGCTGGACCATCGCCACCCAGCCGTTGTCTGCTTCAACGGGATGTTCGGGTTTATCGCCCGGCTTGCGCTTTTCGATGTCTTTGAAATCGATCTTGCTGAACTTGGCTGCGTCGGTGAAGATGGCAGGCCCGGTGAACGTGAAGTAGAAGCTCGACTCGCCCGCTGGCGGATTGCCGTCGCGAACCAGTTGCAGATAGAGCCGAGGCGCGATCGATCGCGCCGCGCTGTTGATGACTTCGTGGGCGACCCGGATCACGTAGTTCGATCGCTCGAAGGTGTAGGTCTTGACGAGCTTGACGCCACCAATCTCGTCCGACTCGAACTTGACTTGAATCTCCTTGCTCCCGTCCTTCAACGCGCGCTCGCCCGGCACCAGCTTCATCGTGGCGTGGTGGTTCGGCAAACCCTCTCCGCCCGTCGGCGGCACCAGGCCGGTTTGCGCCGCATAGAGGCGTTGCGCGGATTGGTCGAGCAGGACCATGTTCTTTGACCGATCGAGCGGGTCGACCTGACCGAGCAGTTCCATTCGGACCAGGGAACCGCCGCGCGTGTCGAGCGTGGCTTTGAACACGTCGGTCGTCACTTCGACGCGCTCACCGGCAGTCGTACCTGCGGCGGCTGGCTGCGCAGGCAGCGCGCTGGCGGCGCCGTTGGAGGTGACTGGCGGCAAGGTGCTTGCCGCCGGCGCGGCACCTGTGACCGCAGGCGCTGGCTTGGTTGCTGGCGGCGGCGAAAAGACAGAGGGCTGACCTGTGTGTCTGTTCCACGCATCCCAAATCAAAAACAGGGACATCGAGAACACCACCCAGAGTATGGTGCGGCGCGTATCGTTCACAGTGAAGGGCTCCGTTGGGCGCGCCTCGCCCACTTGGAGCGTAGGCGCGCGAGCAGTGAGTTGGCGCGAGGCCATTGCGGCGGCAGCGTTGGCACGGGGTCTTCACCCCCTGCGCACCAAGGATGGCAGCGCGCGATTCGCGCGACTGTCAGGCAGCTGCCTGCCACAGCCCCATGGGTTTGAAGTGCACGCAGCGCGTATTCAGAACACGTGGGCGCGAAGCGGCAAGCACTTCCCAGCCAAGGGCTCAGCAGGAAACGATATCCCCTGACCACGACGATCAGACACCAATTCAGCCCTGTCGGGTTAGAAATCACGATGGAGACTCGCAGTGAGGGGCTGCCGCTTCTGGGACTCGGTGGATCGAGGCTAGCAAAGTCTCGACTTCGTTTCTAACCGCGGCACGCAACCCTGTCGAAGCCGCCGAAATGTACTTGACCGGGTCGAATGCGGCGCGCAATCGAATGACCCACACACCGGCCGGGATGTGCGCCGCATGCCTTCGCATGCCGACACGAATTTGGCGCTTCATCAGGCTTCGCGTCACTGAATCGCGCGCGAACCGTTTGGGTACCACCATTCCAAGCCAAACTGCCTGGCAAGTGCCAGAGTCAGGGTTCAGTGGTCGAGGCTTATCCACAGAAAGTGGAAAAGCTTGTGCGTCCCCTGTTGATAACTCTTTCCCGCTGCCCAAACCGAAGTCCCTGCCAAGGGGAGAAGCGGGGCCGTGCACGGCAAAGTGGCGGTTCACGGCTGCTGGTGCCCGTGCCAGAACCCTCTTGTAGTCACTGGCGCGGTGCAGTCGATGGACCGTGACCCGCGCCGCGGCCGCCTGGGTTACGCCGACGAACGCGGTCAGACAGAGAGTCGCTTGCGCCCCTTGGAGCGCCGTGCATTGATGACCGCGCGGCCACCCCGAGTTTTCATGCGTGCGCGGAAGCCATGGACGCGAGCGCGGCGGATTTTCGAAGCTTGGTATGTGCGTTTCATGATAGGGGCGACGCCGCCTGAATGTGATTGGGCATTCCCTGGGTGTGCGACCAGGGTTCCGATCGCTCCTGACTGCTGGGACGCGCTCGGAAAAGCCGAGGATTACAGCAGAGTCCGTGGAATCGGTCAAACAATTGGATGCGCTGACCATTCTTTCTCTTGGACCGCCACGGACCCTGAACTGTGGATAACATACGTTTCCTTGCCTCACCCAACGTACAATCCGCGTCCCTGCGGATGCGTTCTCCACAACATGGTGGCTGACCTTTGGCAACGCGGCTGCGAGCGACTCGCCGCCGAATTGCCCGAACAACAATTCAATACGTGGATCCGCCCACTCCCGATGGCGGACTTCACTGAACACGCCGACGCAGGAGCGGTTGTGACGCTGCGCGTGGCCAATCGCTTCAAGCTCGACTGGATTCGCAACCAATACGGCGGGCGGATCGAAGCGGTGCTGAGTGAGATTGCCGGGCGCCCTGTCCGCTTGAACATGACCCTGGCGCAGCGCGTGTTGGCCGAAACCATCGTTCCCCGGCCTGGGGCGTCAAACGGGAGCCTGTCGCAGAATCTAGCAGCACGCGAAGGTCCCGGCGCGTTGGATGTTTCGCTTCCATCGCGGCGCACGGGTTCATCGGCATCCGGCGACGCGTCGGCCGATTCCTACAGTCGCACCAGACTCAACACCGGCTTGACCTTTGACACCTTGGTGCCGGGGCGAGCGAACCAGATGGCCCGAACGGCGGCGTTGCATGTCGCCGGCGCTCCAGGGGTGATGTACAACCCGCTGTTTGTTTACGGTGGTGTTGGCTTAGGCAAGACGCATCTGGTGCACGCCGTTGGAAACGCGCTGCTCGCGAACCGATCGGATGCACGGGTGCTCTATTTGCACGCCGAGCAGTTCATCACCGATGTGGTGAAGAACTACCAGCGAAAGACCTTTGACGAGTTGAAGGCAAAGTATCACTCGTTGGATCTCTTGTTGATCGACGATGTCCAGTTCTTCGCGGGCAAGGAACGTACTCAGGAAGAGTTCTTCAATGCCTTCGAAGCCTTGCTCGCGAAGCGCGCTCACATCATCATGACGAGCGACACCTACCCGAAAGGCCTGGTCGATATTGACGAGAGACTGACCTCGCGGTTCGACGCTGGCCTGACCGTTGCGATCGAACCTCCTGAACTGGAAATGCGTGTGGCGATTTTGATGCGCAAGGCCGAGCTCGAGTCGGCCTTGATGCCCGAGGACGTCGCGTTCTTCGTTGCCAAGAATGTGCGCGCGAACGTCCGAGAACTCGAAGGCGCTTTGCGCAAGATCCTGGCGTATTCGCGGTTCAGTCAGAAGGAGATCAATATTCAACTGGCGCGCGAGGCGCTCAAGGATCTCCTGTCGATTCAAAATCGCCAGATCAGTCTAGAGAACATTCAAAAGACCGTCGCGGATTTTTACAAGATCAGAATTGCCGACATGTACAGCAAGAAGCGCCCTGCGAGCATTGCTCGGCCGCGGCAAATTGCGATGTATCTGGCCAAGGAAATGACGCAGAAGAGCCTTCCCGAGATTGGCGATTCATTTGGTGGGCGCGATCACACCACGGTTCTTCACGCGGTTCGCAAGATCTCCACCGAAAGGCAGAAGAACGCGGAACTGAACCAGCAGATTCATGTACTTGAACAAACGCTCAAGGGTTGAGGCTGGGGACAAGTTTTGGACAAACGGGCACCAAACGGCTGGGATCGTGGGTTCGGCAAAGTTGTTCATTGTTGGCAGTGCGCGAACAGGGGCTCTGGTCACAGCTTTGTGTTCGCTCCAAGTGATTGATTGATGGGATCAATGGCGGGTTGTCCACCGCTTGGCTCGTGCTCTATGACTACCACTAACCTGAGAGGTTGACATGATTGTTATAAAGGCCGCACAGGAAAAACTGCTGCGGGCACTGCACGCCGTCTCGGGAATCGTGGAGCGACGCCACACACTGCCGGTGCTGGCCAATGTGCTCATTCGAAAAGTTGGCGAGCGGGTCGAGTTCACAGCCAGTGACCTTGAGGTTCAGATCCAAACGAGTGATTCGTTCGATGGCGACAAAGGCGACTTTTCGACGACTGTCGGTGCGCGCAAGCTGATCGACATTCTTCGTTCAATGCCGCAGGATCAAGTGGTCTCGGTGTCGAGTTTGCAGAACAAATTGACCGTGCAAGGTGGGAAGAGCAGGTTCACCTTGCAAACTCTGCCGAGCGACGATTTCCCGCTTGTGCAGACGGCGCCGGATTTCGGGCCCACGTTCAGCGTGCCCCAGGCGACTCTGAAGAGCCTGATCGGTCAAGTCCACTTTGCGATGGCCGTTCACGACATTCGCTACTACCTGAACGGTATTCTCTTTATCGCCGAAGGGCGCAACCTGGTGCTGGTCGCGACGGACGGGCACCGCTTGGCCCATGCTCAAGCGACGCTTGACGCGGAGATCCCGAAACAAGAAGTCATCCTGCCGCGAAAGACGGTGCTCGAGTTGCAACGCCTGCTGCGCGACGACAAAGAAGAAGGCGCGGATCGACCCATTGAAATGCGTTTCGCGAGCAACCAAGCGAAGTTCAGTTTCAGTGGGATGGAATTCGTCACCAAGCTCGTCGAGGGAAAGTTTCCGGACTACAACCGCGTGATCCCGCGCCAGCACAAGAATCACTTCAGTATCGAACGTACGACTCTTCTGGCGAGTTTGCAGAGAACCGCGATATTGACCAGCGAGAAGTTCAAGGGCGTGAGGGTGAACATCGAACCTGGCTTGCTGCGAATTGCCTCGAGCAACGCTGAGCAAGAAGAGGCAACGGAGGAGTTGGAGATCGACTATGCAGGAGACAGCATCGAAATCGGCTTCACCGTGACCTACATCATCGATGTACTGACCAACATGAGCGATTGCCCGATATTCAAGGTCGAACTGCAAGACAGCAACTCGAGCGCATTGTTGACGCTGCCAAATCAAGCCGGATTCAAGTACGTCGTGATGCCCATGAGGATCTGAGTGCAATCAGCCGTAACCCGGGTGATATGTGAAGAAGCGCGTTCCGATTTGGATTTCGGGTTGAAGCAAATAAATTTCAAACAATGGGTTTCGAGACCGAATGACTGAGAACGTGGCCAGTGGCGACAACGGTGAACCGCGCAGCGAGCGCGCTGCGAATGTGCCGGATGGCACCTATAGCGAAGGCAGCATCCAGATCCTGGAGGGGCTCGAGGCGGTTCGCAAGCGCCCCGGGATGTACATCGGCGACACCTCCGATGGGACAGGTCTGCACCACTTGGTCTTCGAAGTGGTCGACAACTCGATCGACGAAGCGTTGGCGGGCTACTGCGACAACATAGTCGTCACGATCCATTCCGACAACTCAGTGAGCGTCATCGATAACGGGCGAGGGATTCCAACCGGCGTCAAGATGGACGACAAGCACGAGCCGAAGCGCTCAGCCGCGGAGATCGCGCTCACCGAGCTGCACGCTGGCGGCAAGTTCAACCAGAACAGCTACAAGGTGTCTGGTGGCTTGCACGGGGTCGGGGTGAGTTGCGTCAACGGACTGAGCAAATGGCTGAGGTTGACGATTCGACGCGATGGAAAGGTGCACTTCCTCGAGTTCCGACAGGGCATCCCGCAAGACCGGCAATTGGAAGAGCGCGAAGGATTCGCTGTGTCGCCGATGAAAGTGGTTGGAACGACCGAGAAGCGCGGGACCGAGGTGCACTTTCTGCCTGATGGCGAGATCTTCACCAACATCGATTTTCACTACGAGATCTTGTCAAAACGCTTGCGGGAACTGAGTTTCCTGAACAACGGCGTACGAATTCGCTTGCTCGACGAGCGCCAGAACAAGGAAGACAACTTCGCGTACTCGGGCGGGGTCAAGGGGTTTGTTGAATTCATCAACACTGGCAAGAAGATCCTGCATCCGAAGATCTTCTATGCGAGTGCAGAGAAGAACACCGAGCAGGGATCGTCCATCGGATGCGAAGTGGCGATGCAATGGAACGACGGGTATTCCGAGAACGTTCTGTGTTTCACCAACAATATTCCACAGCGCGATGGAGGGACCCATTTAACCGGGCTGCGCGCGGCGATGACGCGTGTCATCAACAAGTACATCGAGGACAACGAATTGGCCAAGAAGGCCAAGGTCGAAGTTGCCGGAGATGACTTGCGCGAGGGCCTTTGCTGCGTGTTGTCGGTGAAGGTTCCCGAGCCGAAGTTCTCGAGCCAGACCAAGGACAAGCTCGTCAGCAGTGAGGTTCGAGGTCCGGTTGAAGACGTCGTGAGCAAGGCACTTGGCGACTACCTGCAAGAGAATCCGACGGACGCGAAGATCATTTGCGGAAAGATCGTCGATGCAGCCCGAGCGCGCGAAGCGGCTCGTAAGGCGCGCGAGATGACGCGACGCAAAGGCGTTCTCGATGGAATGGGGTTGCCGGGGAAGTTGGCAGATTGCCAGGAAAAGGACCCGGCGCTGTGCGAGATCTATATCGTCGAAGGTGACTCCGCGGGTGGATCGGCCAAGCAGGGACGCGATCGCAAGTTCCAAGCCATCCTGCCCCTTCGCGGCAAGATTCTCAACGTCGAAAAGGCACGCTACGAGAAACTGCTGACGAGCAACGAGATCCTGACGCTCATCACCGCGCTGGGAACCGGCATCGGGTCGGGAATGGGGGGCGACGATTTCAACGCGGACAAGCTGCGCTATCACCGCATCATCATCATGACCGATGCCGACGTTGACGGCGCGCACATTCGAACCCTGTTGCTGACGTTCCTGTTCAGGCAAATGCCGGAGTTGGTGGAACGCGGCCACATTTACATCGCGCAGCCCCCGCTGTATCGGGTTAAACACGGCAAAGACGAGACCTACTTGAAGGACGGACTCGAACTCGACGCCTATTTGCTGAAAGTGGCGCTGAAGGATGCGCGGCTGGAAACTGGTGTGGCTGGCGCGGTTCCGCTGCAAGGGGAGGCGCTGGAAACACTGGCTCGGCAGTATGTGCTGGCCAACAACGTCACCCAGCGCTTGTCGAGCTGGATGGATTTGGAGGCGTTGCGCGCGATGGCCAATGGCCTGGAACTGAACCTGGATACGCTCGCTTCGGCGCAAGCTTCAGCCGCCGCCCTACAGGCGGTGCTGCGTGACGCGGAAGTGGTCGCTGAATTCGATGCTCGCACCGACAAGTACGTAATGAAGATTCAACGGATGCTGCACGGCAATGCCAAGAGCAGCGTGATCAATGCCGATTTCTTGCACGGCGCGGACTACGAAGCGTTGTCCACCGCGGGCAAGACGTTCAAGGGATTGGTGGGGGCCGATGCGGTGGTTCGACGCGGTGAAGGTGAGCGCCAAAAGGAGGCACGCGTCAGCGATTTCAGGCAAGCCGTGGCATGGCTGATCCAACAGGCCGAGTCAGCAGTCGCGCGCCAGCGATACAAGGGCTTGGGGGAAATGAATCCAGCGCAGCTGTGGGAAACCACCATGGACCCGGCGGTGCGACGCTTGCTGCGAGTGCAAATCGATGACGCGATTGAAGCCGATCGCGTGTTCACGATGCTCATGGGAGATGAAGTGGAACCGCGCCGCCAGTTCATTGAGAGCAACGCGCTGCGCGCGGCGAATATTGACGTTTGATTGGGTACGCGCTTGGCGGGCGTGCCCAAACAAGAACGGCGGTAAGGCTTTGCTGCCCCACCGCCGTTCCGAACCCAATCCGTGCCCATGAAGGCACGGCGTCAAGTCGTGTTACTTGCTGGCTTCGCCCTTCGGAATGCCGGTCTTGGCCGCTGCTGCGGCGTCCGCCTTGCGCTTTGCACGCGCGGCCGCCTTCTCCTCGGTCGTCATCGTGTTCTTCGCCGCTGCCTTATCGGGGGTGGCTTCACCCTTGGCCACAGCGCCGGTCTTGGTGGCTGCTGCGGCATCAGCCTTTACATCAGCGCGGGCCTTTGTGGACTTTGCGGCTGCCTGAGGAGCGTTTGCTTCGCCCTTCGGAATTGCCCCGGCCTTGACGGCAGAAGCGGTGTCGGCTTTGACTTCGGCGCGAGACTTGTCTTGTGCGAAGGCCGATAGTGCCATGGATTGGGACGCAACCAGGATGGCTGCCAGTACGAGTTTCTTCATTGGGGGTCTCCTGCGATATTGCTGGTACGAAAGATTGCAAAAAGGCGCCTGGGAATTCAAACAGCCTTTGTGCGCCGAACGACAGTTTAGCGTTGCCGCTGTCCATTGAAAAGGCCAGAGCCGCATATCGTAGCGTGGTGCAGGGGTCGAACGGCACCGAGCTAAGTTGAAGTGGTCAAGACTTTTATCGGACCCAGCCCCAACGGGCTGCCCATGATCCGCGTTGACATGGCCGCGAATTTGATTGGGACGATCGCCATTCAGCGCGGCGCTTTTGTGCGGGCCCAGTCGCGAATCGCGGCGAGCGTGTTTTCAACGTGCCGATTCGGATTCAAGCTGAGGTAGCTGTAGAGAATCGAGCCATTCGGTGCGATCACGTAAGAAACGCGGGTCGCAAAATCTGGCATTGCTTTCATGGCTGCGTCATAAGACTTCATGATGAGCTTCGTCGAGTCTGCAGCGACCGGAAACTTGCCATGACATACCTGCACGGAGAAGCGGCTCAGGGTGGAGATATCGTCGCCGGAAACGCCGATGATCGAAGCGCCGAGTGCTTCAAATTGCGGCACCGCCTGGGCGAACTGCTGAGCCTCTATCGAACACCCCTCGGTGAATGCGGCGGGGAAGAAGTAGAGGACGACGGGACCCTTTGCCAGGGACTCCTTGAGTGAGAAGTTGAAAGTCTTTCCGGCAAGCGCGGCATTGGCGGTGAAGTCAGGCGCTGTCTCGCCGACGTCAAGGGCGGCCATGGCCTGCGACGGGCAGAACATATGAATCAATAACAAGACGATTGCGAACCGCATGGGGCGCTCCAAGCGCAGTCAATCTTGTTGTAAGTTTGCCACAACGAATGTCTCGCGCGGCGCCAACAGGCAACGGCGAGTCAAACAAAGTGGGGTCAATCAGGTCAATCGCTGGGCGCCGGGACTGACCAACGCTTGGAAACCGCGCCCAAGGTATCCACGCTTTCCAGGTGAATGCCAAACCCCCAAAGGCGCGCGACGTGCTTCAGCACCTCTTGCGCGCCATCGTGCAGAGGGCGCTGGTTGTGTTGGGTATGGCGAAGTGTGAGCGACCTGTCGCCGCGCAGGTTCACGCTCCAGACCTGGATGTTCGGCTCGCGGCTGCCCAGGTCGTATTGGCGGCTCAGACTCTCACGCACCTGCCGGTAGCCCGCATCGTCGTGAATCGCTGCCACCTCGAGATCTTTCTGCGATTCGTCGTCGACGATCGAGAACAGGCGGAACTCACGCATCAGGTTGGGTGAAAGATACTGTCCGACGAAACTCTCGTCCTTGAAATTGCGCATGGCGTGATCGATCGTCTCCAACCAATCCCGGCCTGCCATGTCGGGGAACCATGCGTGGTCCTCGTCGGTGGGCGCTTCGCAGATGCGCTTGATGTCGGTGTACATCGCGAAACCCAGCGCGTAGGGATTGATCCCGCTGTAAGCGCGGTGGCCCACCGGCGGCTGAAAGACGACGTTGGTGTGCGACGTGAGCCATTCAATCATCACGCCGTCGGCGAGATGACCATCGTCGTACATTGTGTTGAGCAGGTGGTGGTGCCAAAACGTCGCCCAACCTTCGTTCATCACCTGGGTTTGACGCTGAGGATAGAAGTACTGGGCCACCTTGCGCACGATGCGCACGATCTCGCGTTGCCATGGCTCGAGCAGAGGTGCGTTCTTCTCGATGAAGTACAGCAAGTTCTCTTGCGGCTCTTCGGGAAAGCGCCGCGATTGAGACTCCTCAGTGGCCTTTTCAGCGCGGCGAGGCAGGGTCCGCCACAAGTCGTTGACTTGCTGCTGCGCGTATTCGGCGCGGTCTTTGCTCCGGGCTTGTTCCTGGGCCAAGCTGAGTTTGCTCGGGCGCCGATAGCGGTCGACGCCGTAGTTCATCAACGCATGGCAGCTGTCGAGCAGCGCCTCGACTGCGCTCAAGCCATGCCGTTCCTCGCACTGGGTCACATAGTTTCTGGCGTAGACGAGGTAGTCGATGATCGACGAGGCGTCGGTCCACATCCGAAACAGGTAATTGCCCTTGAAGAAGCTGTTGTGCCCATACGCCGCGTGTGCGATCACCAGGGCCTGCATCGCCAGGGTGTTCTCTTCCATCAGATAGCTGATGCAAGGGTTGGAGTTGATGACGATCTCGTACGCCAGACCCATGTGGCCACGCCGATAGTTCTTTTCAGTGGCGATGAATTCCTTGCCGAAACTCCAATGTCGGTAGTTCACCGGCATGCCGACGGAGGCGTAGGCGTCCATCATCTGCTCAGCGGTGATGATTTCCAACTGGTTCGGATAGGTGTCGAGCCCAAAACGCGACGCCGTCTTTTGGATCACCTGGTGGTACTGCTCGACGAGCTCGAACGTCCAATCGCTGGGCGCCGGCAGGTGTTGCGACGCGCGTTGTGGGCGGACAATTTCCCGGGCGCGCGCTGTGGGGCGTGGCACACTCGAACCCGCCGGTGCCAGCAGATCCCCCACCGGCCCTGACATTTGCGTCGGGCGAATCATGTTGGCGCGCTTTCCTTCTTGAAGAGTTCGCGAAACACCGGGTAGATTTGCGAGGCTTCAGTCACCTTGCGCATCGCGAAGGCTTTGGACTGACCGGCAAGTTGCGCGTACTCTTCCCAGAGGTTTTGCTCCTCCTCCGCGACTTGCACGTACGCGAAATAACGGCACAGCGGGAGGATTCGTTCGGCAAGCAACTGGCGGCACCGGCCGCTGTCGTGGTGCCAGTTGTCGCCGTCGCTGGCCTGGGCGCCGTAGATGTTCCATTCTGTCGTGGGGTAGCGTGCGCGCGCAATCTCTTCCATCAAGACCAAGGCGCTGGACACCACCGTGCCACCGGTTTCGGTCGCATGAAAGAAATTTTGCTCGTCGACCTCTTGCGCCTGGGT
Organism: Burkholderiales bacterium; assembly: GCA_031419535.1. Taxonomy (GTDB): domain Bacteria; phylum Pseudomonadota; class Gammaproteobacteria; order Burkholderiales; family Burkholderiaceae_C; genus JAEMQF01. The sequence continues at coordinate 11,489 of JANOLA010000454.1, forward strand.
ATGGTGGCGGATGAAGACGATTTCGATCTTTTCGTAGTGCCGGGTCAGGAACAGGTAGAGCAGGATGAAGAATCGTTTGGACAACTCCTTGCGCGATTCGTCCATGGAGCCCGATACGTCCATCAGGCAAAACATGACTGCCTTGGAGGTGGGCACGGGAACCCGGACTCGGCTGCGATAACGCAAGTCGATCGGGTCCAAGTAGGGAATGCGCGCAATGCGAGCTCGCAGCGCCTCGATTTCTCGCGCAATTCTCTGCAACTCTCGGGTATGCGGTGTCGGCTCCGGGTGTCGCTTGAGCAGGGCGTATTGCTCTTCGAGCTCGCGCAGCGTGCGGCGCGATTCTGAGCCGATGGCGATGCGTCGGCCGATGGCGCCCCGCATCGAGCGCACGACATGCAAATTGTTCGGTGTGCCATCGCTGCTGTAGCCGGCGCGGTGCGTCTTGAATTCAGGCGTGTCGGCCAGCGTGGTTCTTGCGAGATTCGGCAACGCGAGGTCGTCGAAAAAAACCTGCATGAACTCTTCTTTGCTGAGGTGAAAGACGAAGTCGTCTTCTCCCTCTCCGCTGTCGCTGGCCTTGCCACCACCGCCCGACCCGCCGCCACCCTTGGGGCGCTCGATCCGATCGCCGCGCACATAGTCCTGATTGCCCGGGTGAACGGTGTCGCGCCGTCCGCCCTGGCCGTGACCAAAGACGGGCTCGCTGATGTCGCGCTTTGGGATGTGGATGTCCTCGCCCTGCGCCATGTCGCGAATGCCGCGGCCATCGACGGCCCGTTTCACGGCCTCGCGAATCTGTTCCTTATGGCGACGCAGGAATCGCTCGCGATTGCCAATCGATTTGTTCCTGCCGGCGAGGCGCCGATCGATGATTTGCTGCAAGGCGCTATTCCTCGGCGTGACCAGCCCTCGGTTCAGGAACTCTTGCGCACCCGCAGGTACCACTCGCAAAGCAGTCGAACCTGTTTGGGTGTGTAGCCCTTGGCCACCATGCGGGTCACGAAGTCCTCATGCTTCTTGACTTCGTCGGCGCTCGCTTTAGCGTTGAAGCTGACGACGGGAAGCAACTCCTCGGTATTCGAGAACATCTTCTTCTCGATGACGGTGCGCAGTTTCTCGTAGCTCGTCCAGGTTGGGTTCTGCCCGGCATTGCTGGCGCGCGCGCGCAGAACGAAGTTGACGATCTCGTTTCGGAAGTCCTTGGGATTGGAGATTCCAGCAGGTTTTTCGATCTTCTCGAGTTCCGCGTTCAACGACGAGCGGTCGAAGACCTCGCCCGTGTCGGTGTCGCGGTATTCGTGGTCTTGGATCCAGTAGTCCGCGTAGGTGACATAGCGATCGAAGATGTTCTGGCCGTACTCGCTGTAGCTCTCGAGATAGGCGGTTTGAATTTCCTTGCCGATGAACTCGGCGTACCGGACCGACAAGTGCTCCTTGATGAACGCCAGGTACTTCTGTTCCGTCTCGGGGGCGAACTGTTCGCGTTCGATTTGCTGCTCGAGCACGTACATCAGGTGCACCGGGTTGGCGGCGATCTCGGTGCTGTCGAAGTTGAAGACCTTGGAGATAATTTTGAATGCGAATCGGGTCGAGACACCACTCATGCCCTCGTCCACACCGGCATAGTCGCGATACTCCTGAAAACTCTTCGCGCGCGGGTCGGTGTCCTTCAGGTTTTCGCCGTCGTAGACGAGCATCTTGGAGAACAGGCTCGAATTTTCCGGCTCCTTGAGTCGCGTCAACACAGCGAACTGCGACATCATCTTCAGCGTGCCCGGCGCACACGTTGCCTTGTACAGCGACGAGCCGCGCAGCAGCTTTTCGTAGATCTTGCTCTCTTCGCTGACCCGCAGGCAATACGGCACCTTGACGATGTAGATGCGATCCAGGAACGCCTCGTTGTTCTTGTTGTTGCGAAACGCCTTCCACTCGCTTTCGTTGGAGTGCGCCAGCACAACCCCATCGAACGGGATTGCACCAAACCCTTCCGTGCCCTTGTAATTGCCTTCCTGCGTTGCGGTCAGCAAGGGATGCAGCACCTTGATCGGCGCCTTGAACATTTCAACGAACTCGAGCAGCCCTTGGTTGGCCAGGCACAGGCCCCCGGAGAAACTGTAGGCATCGGGGTCGTCTTGAGCGAAGGTCTCGAGCTTGCGGATGTCGACTTTGCCGACCAGCGACGAGATGTCCTGATTGTTTTCGTCGCCCGGCTCGGTTTTCGCGATGCCGATTTGCTTGAGCACTGACGGATATCGCCTGACAACCTTGAATTTGCGGATGTCGCCGCCGAACTCTTCGAGGCGCTTCACCGCCCAAGGCGACAGAATGCGCTGCAAGTAGCGGCGCGGTATGCCGTACTCCTTTTCCAGAATCTGCCCGTCTTCCGCAGGGTCGAACAGGCCCAGCGGCGACTCGTTCACCGGCGATCCCTTGATGGCGTAGAAAGGAACCTCTTGCATCAATGCCTTGAGCCGCTCGGCGATCGAAGACTTGCCGCCGCCCACCGGGCCCAACAGGTAGAGGATCTGCTTCTTCTCCTCAAGTCCCTGGGCGGCATGTCGGAAGTAACTGACGACCTGCTCGATCGCGTCTTCCATGCCGTAGAACTCGGCGAACGCGGGATAGATCTTGATGATCTTGTTGGCGAACAGGCGTGACAGCCGCGGGTCGGAGCGCGTATCCACTTGCTGCGGTTCGCCGATTGCCCTCAGCATGCGCTCTGCAGCGGTGGAATAGGCAATCGGGTTGCGCTTGCACTCGGCGAGGTAGTCTTCGAGCGTCAGTTCCTCTTCTCGAGTGCGCTCGAATCTCGCCGTGAAGTTGCTGATCACATTCATGCGGATCTCCTAGACATCGGAATCCCAGCGCTGCCCGATCGGCGGCGTTGGGAGGGAAGTTCTGATGACGTCCAGTGGGCGCCATCAGAGCTTTCCTTGTTGAGGATCAGCTACGGTATCAACTCTGGCCCGTTTCCGGGCGGCGGATCGGCTGAGTTATGCGGCAAAAACCCGGCAGTTCGATGGCGCGAGCAAAACAGCTTCACAAATTGTCGGTACACAACGTGTGTGGCGGATATTTGGTTGAGTCGGGAAGCGCGATGGGGCGCACATTGTTGTGCAAAGTTCCGCAAGAACCGGTGCCTTGCCGCCGAAATGCCGCGACGCGACGCGATGCGCCGGGTCATCGCGCAAGTTCGGAAAACGCCGCGCTAGCGCCCGAGCGGTCGGTTTGGTCAGGCGATTTGCAACCCTAACTTGTCTAGCAAGCCATTGAGTTCGTCGAGCGAGCCGAACTGGATCGCTACCTCGCCCTGCTCACCCTTGCGAGTGCGCTTCTTGACCCGGATCTCGACGTTCGCCAAGAGCGCGTCGGAGAGCGACTGCTCAATGCGCTGAAGGTCTCGCGGCTTCTCGTGCTTCACGCGCAACAACGGGGCCTGGCGCCCTTTGCCGGCGCCGGTGCGAGCCACCAGCCGCTCCGCTTCGCGCACGCTCAGGCGCTTGGCGATCACCTGGCGCGCGCTCAGGATCTGCTGCGCATTGTCAAGAGGCAACAAGGCCCGCGCATGCCCCATTTCGAGTTCGCCATTCAAGAGCAATTGCTGGACGGGTTCCGCCAGGTTCAACAAGCGCAGCAGGTTGCTCGCCGCGCTTCGTGACCGACCCACCGCCTGCGCCGCCTGCTCGTGCGTCAAGCCGAATTCCGAGGTCAGGCGCTTCAACCCTTGCGCTTCTTCCAATGGATTCAAATCTTCGCGCTGGATGTTCTCGATCAGCGACATGGCCGCCGCGGCTTCATCGGGAACCTGTTTGATGAGAACCGGCACCTCCGCCAGCCCGGCAATCCTGGCGGCGCGTACGCGACGCTCGCCGGCGATGATTTCGTAGCGGTCTGGTGCGACCAGGCGCACCAGCACGGGTTGCATCACGCCCTGCGCCTCGATGCTGCGCGCAAGCTCCTGAAGCGAGGCGTCATCCATGCGCGTACGAGGCTGGTACTTGCCTGGCTGAAGCTGGGTGAGTTTGAGCTCTCGCAGCGTGCCGGACCGCTTGTCGCCCAGTGCCCCGTCGGCGTTGCCCGCGCGCGGACCCAGCAGCGCTTCCAGGCCGAGACCGAGGCCCTTTGGTTTCTTGGTGACCATCCCGGAATTGTCGGCGATGAATTGACCGACCCAGAAGAGATGTACCAGGGGCCGGCGGGCGACGTGCAAGGCAACGCGATTCCTTGAAGATGCTCGACAATCGTGTCTGGTAGAGCAAGCCAGGGGAACTGCCATGAAGCACAGGGTTTTTGTCGACGGGCAGGAAGGCACGACGGGACTGCGCATTCACGAGTACCTGGCGCGCCGCGACGACATCGAAGTGCTTCGAATCGATGCGAACCAGCGCAAGGACTCGGCGGTGCGCGCCGAGCTGCTCAACGCGGCCGATGTGGCGTTCCTGTGTCTACCCGATGCGGCCGCACGCGAGGCGGCGGCGCTGGTGCGCAATCCCAAGACCTGCCTGATCGATGCGAGCACCGCACACCGAACCGATTCCGCGTGGGTGTTCGGTTTGCCCGAGCTGGCGCCCGGGCAGCGTGACAAGCTCCGGGCGTCCAAGCGCATCGCCAATCCAGGCTGTCACGCGCTGAGTTTCATCGTGCTCCTTCGCCCGTTGGTGGATGCCGGAATCATCGGCGTCGATCAAGCCATTTCGGCAAGCTCGATCACCGGCTATTCAGGCGGGGGCAGGAAGATGATCGAGCAATACGAAGGCAAGGCTTTGCCGCGGCTGGACTCGCCGCGACCCTACTCTTTGAAGTTCGCCCACAAGCACCTGTCCGAAATGATGGCGCACACCGGCTTGCGCCACGCGCCGATCTTCATGCCCATCGTCGCGAACTACTACAAGGGGCTGTCGGTCAGTGTTCCGCTGCACTTGGCGCAGTGCAGGGCAGGAGCGACCGGTGAAGCGGTGCATGAGGTTTTGATGAAACGCTACCGCGACGAGCCGTTCGTTCGGGTTCAGCCGCTCCCCGATGACGTTCACCCGGCGCAGGAGTATTTCGACGTGCAAGGGTGCAATGACACGAACCGGGTCGACATCTTCGTTTTCGCCAATCCGACGCAGGCGCTGCTGATGGCGCGGCTCGACAACTTGGGCAAGGGCGCGAGCGGCGCCGCGGTTCAGGCGATGAATGTGCACCTCGGCGTGGACGAGACGCTGGGCTTGTAGGGGTTCGACGGCGAACGCGTCGGCCCATCAGAGGGCAAGTCACGCGGCGCTGACTGGCTGAGCCCGCGTTGGCGCTGAGCGACAGCGTCGTGCGGCGGCCTCAGCGTGCGGCGAGGCGAGTCACCACTTCGTGCGCAAACTCGACGAATGCTTGAGCGCCCTTCGAGGCGGGGTCGAAGACGACGCCGGGCAGGCCGTAGCTCGGTGCCTCCGCGAGCCGGATGTTGCGCGGAATCACGGTGTCGAAAACCTTTTCCCCAAAGTGCTTCTTGAGCTGCTCGCTGACCTGCTGCTGCAGCGTGATTCTGGGATCGAACATGACACGCAGCAACCCGATCAGTTCGAGCTGCGGATTGAGGTTGGCATGCACCTGCTTGATCGTGTTCACCAGGTCTGACAAGCCTTCGAGCGCGAAGTATTCGCACTGCATGGGCACGAGCACGCCGTGGGCGCTGCACAAGCCGTTCAAGGTCAACAGGTTCAGCGACGGCGGGCAGTCGATAAGAACGAAGTCGTATTCGGCGTCGACCGCAGCCAACGCCTGCTTGAGCCGCTTGTCCCGGCGTTCAAGCGCGACGAGTTCGACCTCGGCACCGGCAAGTTCGCGGTTCGCACCCACCAAGTCATAACCGGCCTTGGTGCTGTGTTGGCGAGCCTCGGCAATCGAGGCGTTTTCGAGCAGAACGTCATAGACGCTGAGTTCGAGCGAACGTTTGTCGATGCCTGAACCCATGGTCGCGTTGCCCTGGGGGTCGAGGTCGACGACCAAGGTTCGCTGGCCGATTTTCGCGAGACCCGCAGCCAGGTTGACCGTCGTAGTGGTCTTGCCAACGCCGCCCTTTTGATTGGCGACACAGAAAATTCGAGCCATAGAAGGTCGCCGGTTTTCAGGCTGTGCCCAAGTCGTGGGCCAGCTGTTCAGTTGCCGAGGGCCACCTGAGGGGGCTGTCGGGCGGGGTGGGGCAGAAATGCCGTGGGTTCGTGGTAGCGATTATTGTCGCCGCCGCATCCAGACGAGACAGCGCTGCGCGTCCATGCCGGGAACGCGCAATGGTTCCACGTGAAACACGTCGACCGCCGCAGGCAGCGCCGACAGTTCATCTTCCGGGCGCTTGCCTTTCATGGCCAGCCACACCCCATCGTTCGCCAAATGCGGGAGCGTCGAGCCTGTGAAATCGGCGAGTGAGTCAAAGGCGCGGGACACCACCACATCGAATCGGCCCGAGTTCAAGGATTCGACGCGAACATGTTCGGCCTGCAGATTGCCGAGGCCCAACTCCGCCGCAACCTGCCGGATGAAGGCCACCTTCTTGCCGACCTTGTCAACACACAGCACGGTTGCCTGCGGTTCCGCGATCGCCAAGACCACGCCGGGCAATCCCGCCCCACTGCCGACGTCCATGATGCGCGCGGCCATGGGCTCGCCAATGACCCGCCGAATCGGCGCCACGACAGCGAGGCAGTCGGCCAGGTGCTGCGTGAGCATGTCCGACAACTTGCGCACCGCCGTGAGGTTGTAGGTTGAATTCCAGCGCTCCAGCAAATGCAGATAGTTCAGCAGGGCATCGAGCTGGGCACCCGACAGGTTCAAGCCGAGTTCGGCGACGGCCTGCGCCAGCCGTTCGCGAAGCGCCGCGCTCACTGGTGACCGCCCGCGCCGGGCCGCGCCTGGCAGGGCGGCCAGGCAGCGTCAGGCAGCGACATTCAGAGTCGTCAGCGCGACCGGGGGCTTTGCGCCAGCCCGATGCTTTTTCAGGTGCACCAGAAGCAAGGCGATGGCCGCCGGAGTGACGCCGGAGACACGCGACGCCTGACCCAGCGTGCTGGGACGCTGAGTGCTGAGTTTCTGGCGCGCTTCGAACGACAGTGCGGCGACGCTGGCGTAGTCGAAATCGATCGGCAAGGGCAGGTCCTCCAAGCCTGCCGCGCGCGATACCTCTTCGCGTTGCTTGTCGATGTAGCCGGCATACTTGATGGCGATCTGAACCTGCTCGAGCACCGCGTCGGCCAAGGCCGGTCCGAGTTGCTCGGTCAATTGCAGCCGGGTGGGCTTCGCGTCGGGGGCCGCAATGGCGCAAATCGCCGCAATCTGGTCGCTTCCAACGTTGGGGCGGCGCAGCAGCTCCGCCAGGCTGTACTCGTGATCGATCGGCTTGCCGAGCAGCAGCTGGGCCTGCACTGCATTCAGCAGACTCGGGGTCACCCAGGTCGACATCAGGCGCTGCGTTTCACGTGAAACAGCGTCGCGCTTGCGGCAGAACAATTCCCAGCGGGCGTCATCGACCAGCCCGAGCTCACGGCCGATCGGCGTCAGCCGCAGGTCCGCGTTGTCTTCGCGAAGCTGAAGCCGGTACTCGGCACGGCTCGTGAACATGCGATAGGGCTCGGTCACGCCTTTCGTGATCAAGTCGTCGACCAGCACACCCAGGTAGGCCTGATCCCGGCGCGGCAACCACGGGTCGCGGCCACGCACCTGCAACGCCGCATTCACGCCGGCGAACAAACCCTGGGCCGCGGCCTCCTCGTAGCCGGTGGTGCCGTTGATCTGCCCGGCGAAAAACAGGCCGCGAATGTCGCGCGTCTCGAAGCTCGCGGTGAGCGCGCGCGGATCGAAATAGTCGTATTCGATCGCATACCCGGGGCGCAACAGGTGCGCGTTCTCGAGCCCGACCATCGAGCGCACGGCCGAGATCTGAATGTCGAATGGCAAGGAAGTCGAAATCCCGTTCGGATAGACCTCGTGGGTCGTCAAGCCTTCCGGCTCGAGAAAAATCTGGTGCGACTCCTTTCCCGCGAAGCGATTCACCTTGTCTTCGATGCTCGGGCAGTAACGCGGGCCCACGCCCTCGATGGCGCCTTGAAACATCGGGCTGCGGTCAAAGCCGCTGCGAATGATGTCGTGCGTTCTCGGGTTCGTGTGCGTGATCCAGCAAGGCACCTGGCGGGGGTGCATCGCTGCCTCCCCCATGAAGCTGAACACCGGCAGCGGCGTGGTGGGGGACGAGCCGTCTTGCGCCGGCATGCCGTCGCCCGGTTGCATCTGCAATCGGGTGAAGTCGATCGAGCGCCCGTCGATGCGCGGCGGGGTGCCGGTTTTCAGGCGGCCTTGCGGCAGCTTCAGTTCCTTGAGCCGCGCCGACAACGCAATCGCCGGCGGATCACCCGCGCGGCCGGCCGCATGGCTCTGCATTCCCACATGAATGCGCCCATCCAGGAAGGTTCCAGCCGTCAGCACCACGCAGCGGCCGCGAAAGCGCACGCCGCCCTGCGTGGCAGCGCCGACCACCTGCTCACCTTCGAGCAGCAAATCGTCACAGGCGCCTTGAAACAGCCACAGGTTCGACTGGTTCTCCAAGCGCCGACGAATCGCTGCCCGGTACAGCACGCGGTCGGCCTGCGCACGCGTGGCCCGCACGGCCGGGCCCTTCGAGCCGTTGAGAATGCGGAACTGAATCCCCGCTTCGTCGGTGGCCAAGGCCATCGCGCCGCCCAGCGCGTCGATTTCCTTGACCAGATGACCCTTGCCGATCCCGCCGATCGACGGGTTGCAACTCATCTGCCCCAGCGTTTCGATGTTGTGCGTCAACAGCAGCGTCGTCACGCCCATGCGCGCACTCGCCAGTGCCGCCTCGGTGCCGGCGTGGCCGCCGCCGACCACGATGACCTCGAACTCCTGGGGAAACCACATGAGCAATCACGCCTGCGAAATTTGTCGGCGGATTGTAGAGAGACAGGTCCGCAGCCCCGCAGGGCCAGGGGCGCAACGTATCGGCGCGTGGCCGCGCGCCAGTCGCTCAGCGCCGAATCGGCGCCACACTCATCGTCGAGTCCGCCAGCGACGGCGCCGACTTCGAGGGTAAACGTGCGCGGCGGGCCGGGGCCAGCTCAAGCATCGCCAACTCGGTCTGCGCCACGATCTCGCGCGCGGTTGCCCCGTCGTAAAGGAACATGCCGCGCTGCGCCGTCGCGCTGATCCGGGTGGTCGACTCGTTGAGCGCCTCGACTTCAACTTCGACGCTGCGGTCGGCCAGGCTCGCACGCAGGGTCTCGATGGTTTCGCCCTTGTTCGCCGACTCGAGCTTCATGCCCATCTTGCTCAGCGCGGCCAAGGTCGCCTGCTTGACCTGCTGCTCGTTCGCCGTGAATGTGCGCGAGCCGATGCTGTTGGCCGTATGCGACAAACCGGTTGAAGCGCCGATACCAGCTGCCGTGATGGCCACAGCCTGGCACCCGCCCAGCAGCACGGCCGCCGCGCCGGCGGCGAGTTTTCTAGCAGACCGGGACGCAATCACTCGGGTGATCAATCGCATGAAAGGCCCCCTGATCGCGACGCATGTCCCCAATCTACCCAAGACGGCACAACGCGTCAGTGGCGCATCGCACGCCGAGCTCGCCAGTCAAGATCGGTTACGCAGGCGGACAACGCGCGGAGGCCGCCATGCCATCGACCGGGCCGTCCATGTGGCAAAAGGACGGACAGTGCAGGGTGCCGCATTGCCGCAATCCGTTACGAGCCCAGACACCGCAACGATCAGTGCAAGCGCAAGCCCGTCAATGCCGCGGCCGGCCGCAATTGGCCGACCTGAATCCCATTCCAGTTGCGCAGGGTCGGGCGGCTCAGCGAGTGCAGTACTTCGGCGTCGGCGCCGCTCGGGCGAAGCGCGGCCTCGATCACGCAGGCCATCGCGACTTCTGCGGCGCGCGAGTTGTTGCCGTCGTCGATCTTGATCGCCACGCCCAGGCCAAGCCCGGGCAGCGCAGCGCAGAACACACCTTCGGCGCCGACCTTGCAGCACACGCGTTCACCCAGCTGTTGCATCACGCGGGTGTCGAAGCGGCCCGTACCGGCCAACATGAAGGGTGCGCTCGCGATGGCTCGGCGCAAGCGCTGGGCCGCGTGCCAGTGGCCGTCGCGCAAGCCAACGCCGGTGCCGACGCGCGCAAACCCGAGCGCGAGGCGTCGCAGGGCGATCCCGAAGGTCGGAATGGAACAACCATCGGTCCCCTGCGGAGCGGAGTTCGGATCGAACCCTGTCACGGCCTGCAACGCGCCCGTCACCTCGCGCATCACCGGATGTTCCGGATGCATATAACCCTTCACGTATTGCTGCAAGGCGACGCCGCCACGAATCGCGCATGCCAGGCACAGGAAGCCGCTGTGCTTGCCGGAGCAGTTGTTGTGCAGCGCCGAAGGCGCTTGGCCGGCTGCCGCCAACGCCCGCGCTGCCGTGTCCAGCGATGGCCAATGCGCACCGCACTCCAGCTCAGCCACGCTCAGCCCGGCCTTGTCGAGCATCGCCGTGGCAGCGCTCACGTGCGCGGCTTCCCCGTTGTGCGAGGCGCACGCCAGCGCCAGTTGATCGTCCGTCAAGCCCAGTTGCTCGGCCGCACCGCTCTCCACGAGCGGCAAGGCCTGCAACAGCTTGACGGCCGAGCGCGGGAAGATCGGGCGGTCGATGTCTCCCAGACTGGCCAGGATCGCACCGTCTGCATCGAGCACCGCCAGCGCGCCGCGATGGCTCGATTCCAGCGTCTCGCCGCGCAGCACTTCGACAAGAACCGGGTTCATGCGCAGGCCCGCATCACTCTTCGACCTTCACACCCTTCCAGAAGGCGACGCGCCCCTTGATTGGCGCCGCGGCTTCCAGAGGCTGCGGGTAGTACCAAACCGCGTCGGCGTTCATTTCCCCGTTCACGAACAGGCTGTAGTAGTGCGCCTCTCCCTTCCAGTGGCAGGTGCTGCGGTGATTGCTGAAGCTCACGTACTCCTGCTTCAAGCTGGTCCGCGGAAAGTAATGGTTGCCTTCCACGACAACCGTGTCGTCGCTCTGCGCGACAACCACACCGTTCCAAGTCGCTTTCATCGCACCGCCTCCTGTCGGTTGCCGCGCTGCCCAAGCGGCGCCGCGAGTCATTCTGAACGATACAGCGCTGCGGCGCGCGACAGACGCTGCGCGATCGCCGCCACCAGCGCCTTGTC
>JANOLA010000455.1:0-3026 GCA_031419535.1 Burkholderiales bacterium
AGCACGACGCCCCCGCACGAGGCGCAGCGATAGATTGACCATAGGCGTTCCGTTGTCTTCGCGTGGTCGTGGACAACCTGTGCGCCCCATAGGCGATGCAGGAGTGGCCTTGCGACGTTGCAGTGGGGACAGCGAGGAAGCTCAAGCTGGTCGAGTTGCTGAGGCATGTCGGAAGTGTACGTTTGTGAGGCCTAACGTACAGCGTTTATCTGACGCCGCGGCAACGCCGGACGAAGGCACGGCGACGGTGGCGGCAGATAAACCGCGTTGAACTTGACCGCCGGGATGGCGGTGGATAGGGCAGTGTAAGTTTCAACTGCCGGTGGCGACAAGGATGGCGCTGGTGGTGAGCGGCGATGGGCAGGCGTTGCGGCGCTGGGGACACCTGTTTTCGAGCTGACGCGGGCTGCGCGTGGCCAGGGCGGTGCGGGTCGTGCGCACGCAAAGCCGAGCGCGGCAGCCCTGGGTGCGACGCCGACAAGACGGCAGCCGCCTGCATCGGCGATCAGGCAAACAAGGAGGCCTCGGAGGCAGCCTCAGAGGAAACTTCAAGCAGTGCGAGCGCGTCACGGTGGTCCTCGGCAAGCGATGCGTGGGATCGCCGCCAGTGCCGAGCGATCGGCCGGCAGCGATTCAACGAGGAGCCAGCGGCCCGTCTTGCAATGCGGGCAGCGCTGGATGTCGATGGCGGCCACGCGGCGCATGAATGCCTGCGCATCCTCGGCTGCGCGGGGATTGGCCGGCGGCATCGCAAGCAGCTGGCGCGCCAGCGCCAGGCGCTGCGACTTGGCCGCCGGCGCGAGCAGCCCGAAGTGGCGGATGCGCTTGAAGCCCGAGGGCAGCACGTGCTGAAGGAAGCGCTCGATGAACTGCACGCCATCGATGGCCAGCGTGCAGCTCTTGCGCTTGCCGGCATCGGCGCGCACGCGCAGCAGCACCTTGTCGCCCTCGATAGCCACCAGCCGCTCGTTGCCGATGGCGGTGCGGTGCGTGTAGCGCGACAGGTAGTCCAGCACCGCCGCGGGCCCGGCCAGGGGCGTCTTGGCGTAGACGACCCAGTCGTGGCGACGCAGGGCCTGGATGCGCTGCTGGCGCATCGCGGCGGTGGCCGCTGGATCGCGCGGCAGCTCGCCGGCGGCGACGGCTTGCTCCAGGGCCTGGACGAACTTGCCCTTGAAGACCTTGGACAGCGCGTGCACCGGGAACAGGAAGCGCCGCGAACGCTTGGGCGCGACCCAGCGGGCAGCGCCGGTGGTGTTGGTGTTGGTGTCAGCGCCGGCGCCGGCGTCGCCGCGCACCTTGGGGCCCAGCTGCAAGGCCCCGCAGGCCATCAGCGCGTGCACATGCAGGTGGCGGCGCAGATCCTGCGTCCAGGTGTGCAGCACCAGGGTGAAGGCGCCGATGCCGCCCAGCCAGCGCGGGTTGGCGGCGAACTCGCTGAGCGTGGCAGCGGCGCAGTGCATGAGCGCCTCGTAGACCCAGCGCGCATGCACCGCGGCCAGCGCGTTGATCTCGTGCGGCAGCGTGAACACCAGATGGCAGTACGGCACGTCGAGCAACTCGGCCATGCGCGCGGCACGCCAGGCATCGCGCTGGCGGCTCTGGCATTGCGGGCAATGCCGGTTGCGGCACGAGTTCCATCGCCAGTGAGTGGCCGCGCAGCCATCGCAGCGAAGGCGCTGGCCGCCCAGTGCCGGCGTGCGGCAGCTGACGATGGCACGCCACACACGTGCCAGCGCCTCGCTCAGCCGGTGCTGGCGCAGATAGTTCGGGCCGAAGTGCCGCAGCACCTCGGCCAGCGACAGGGCCATTCGGCCGAATCAGTGCATCGTGCCGGGCGTGCCGGCAGGGGTGTTCACGGGCTTGTTCGCCAGCCGCGGCAGCGCGCTCAACAACTGCAACGGCTGCCTCTTGGCGCCGTCGGGGGCGTCCGGGCGCGCCAGATGCAGGTAGCGGCTGGTGGTGCTGACGTGCCGGTGCCCCAGCCAGCGCGACAAGGTGTACAGGTCCACGCCCGCTTCCAGCGTATGCGTTGCATAGCAGTGGCGCAGCATGTGGATGCCCCCGCGCTTGGTGATGCCGGCGTCGGCGCGAGCGGCTTGGTACCACTTCTGCGCGCTGGCCTCGTTGATCGGAGCACCCCCATCGCCGTGGCCGGGAAACAGCCACAGCCGCACGTGAGCGAGCCGCCACCAATCGCGCAGCAGCTCCAGCACGTCCGCGCCCAGCGGCACGTAGCGGTCCTTGGCGCCCTTGCCCTGCTCGACGCGGATGCACATGCGGTCGGCGTGGCTGTCGATGTCGGCCACGCGCAAGTGGCACAGCTCCGACAGGCGCAGCCCGGTTCCATAGGCCAGCATCAGGAAGGTGAGCGGCGCGGCTCGTTGGGTCGCGGCAAACAGCTGCGCGATCTCTTCACGCGAGAGGATCTCCGGCAGCCGCTGCGGCGCTGCCGCCAGCGGGATCTGGAATGCCTCGCCGTCCAGGCCGAGCACGGTGCCGTACAAGAAGCGAAACGCGCAGCTGTACTGGTTGACCGTGGGAATGGAGCGTGCACGATCGCGCCGCAGGTATAAGAGGTAGTCCTGCACCTGCTGCGAGGTGAGCGTGTCGGGGCTGCTCTTGTAGTGGCGCGCCAGAAGCGCTACCGCGCCGATGTAGGACTCTTGCGTGCGCGCTGCCATGCCGCGCAGCACCAGCGCGTCGAGCATGCGTTGCCGAAGTGGCGTCATGATCATCTCCTCGATCGATGCGCGGGCAACATTGCCCGCACCGATCAAGGTACGCCTACCACCGCCCGCCCAGCAGCCCGGCGGCCCTGCGCGCGATCTCATCCACCGCGTCAGCGGTTTAGTTCAACGTGTAGTCGACCGGCGTCCGCCGACGCGGCGGCTTCGCCTAGCACGGCTTGTTTCCGGGGTCGTCTTCATTCGCATTACCTCTGGGATTGAGTACCAGCGTTTTGTGTTTGTGTCGCGATAGCTGACCTAAAAATTCTCGAATCGCCGCTTCCAGTCCGGTTTTCG